>JAUILM010000066.1 GCA_030432855.1 Bacteroidia bacterium | reverse complement strand
CCTTGGTACAAATACTTTCCACCTTCTTATTGCCGGTGTTGCGGAGGATAGGATCGTGGAAACCATCTATCGTGAACGAATATTTGTAAAGCTGGGAGCCGACGGGGTAGAGACGCTTGGAGAGAAACCACTGGAGCGAGGATTTGAGGCCTTAAAGAAATTCAGGCAAATACTCGACCAGTTTGGAGTAACAAATCTGACTGCAGTAGGAACTGCTGCTTTACGAACAGCATCCAATGGCCCTGACTTTTTACACAGAATTAAAGAAGAATTGAACATCAGCATTGACCTGATCGATGGACACAGAGAAGCTGAGTTAATCTATGGTGGTGTCAGACAGGTATGGGACATCACAGGAGATGCTCCTGCTATGATAATGGACATCGGAGGAGGTAGTGTGGAATTCATAATAGCTGATCAAAACGAGATCTACTGGATGGATAGCTATCCGATTGGCGTATCTGTCCTGCACCGTAAGTTTCATCATACAGATCCTATCTCGAAAGAGGAGCAACAGCTACTTGCAGACTATCTGGAACCGTTTATGAATCCGCTTGCCCAGGCAGCACAAGAATACCAACCCTACAAATTGGTGGGTGCATCTGGTACTTTTGATGTACTTGCCATGCTGCTTTGCCCCGATGAGCCCTCGTTGTATGAGATCGTCCAGAGCATAGATGTTGACAAAATCATCAAAGACATAGTGATTTCAGATGAAAAGGAAAGGTACAATAATCCGGGTATCCCAAATTCCCGGGCAGACCTAATCGTTGTCGCTCTGCTTTTACTTCAGGAGGTGTTGAAACTCGGCACCTGGGAGACGATTGGCATCTCCCAATATGCCTTGAAGGAGGGACTACTGGTTTCACAAATTTAGACTTAACTAAAAATTATTTGTACCTTACCTAAAGGATAAATAGCTTTACATCCATAATGGCACTCTTCGATATATTTCAGGAAGTATGGGCGATCAGAGCGCTTTTGGCATCGATGATGGTGGGTATCATGTGTGGTATTCTGGGCTGTTTTATTGTATTGAGAAACATGGCATTGATTGGAGATGCACTTTCGCATGCGATCCTACCGGGCATTGTCATCTCCTTTATTTTATTTGGTTACTCCACGATTGGCTTTTTTGCTGGCTCGGTAGTGGCTGGATTGCTGACGGCCATTGGTATCACCTGGATACAGCAACATGTCCACACAAAAAATGATGCTGCCATAGGCATCGTGTTTACGGCAATGTTTTCTCTTGGGGTCATCGGTATATCCTGGATTAGCAAAGAGCAGGGAGTGCACCTGGATTTAAAGGACTTCTTATTCGGAAATGTACTGGGAGTCAGCAATGAGGATCTTTATCTGACACTTGGCATCACTATCTATGTGATAGCAAGTGTGATTATTTTTTATCGCTATCTGTTCATTAGCACTTTTCAGCCAGTCATTGCGCAGACTATGGGCATATCGATCAAGCTAATTCACTATTTCATCATGCTGCTCCTGTCATTTGCCGTTGTCGCTTCACTACGTACTGTCGGTGTGATATTAGTGGTGGCAATGCTCATCACACCGGCTTCTACCGCTCTCCTGCTCACAGATCGTCTGAAGCGTGTCATCTTTCTTGCAGCATTCGTAGGATTGCTATCTGCCATAATTGGTTTATTGCTTGCAATAGTCCTTAATACTACTCCGGGACCGGCCATGGCAGTTGTTGCCACGATCATCTATCTGCTAGCTGCCATGTTCTCACCCAAAAAAGGTCTGATCTTCCGATTTTTCAGAAAAAGAAGATTGCAACGTAAAATCAGGCTTGAGGATGTCCTGAAACAGTCCCTGCGTCTTCATCAAAAGGATCGACTCAGTATCTCAAAACTGCTTGAACGGTTAGAAATGGACAGGCCTAAACTTCTGCAATATCTTAAGATACTGGCCAGCCAAGATCTAATGACGATATCTGGTGAGCAAATCGCAATGACGACAAAAGGAAGAGAAGAGGCAAATCGTCTGGTGAGAGCACACCGACTTTGGGAGACGTTTCTGGTGGATCAGATTGGTTTGAGTGAAGAGCAGATACACGAAGAAGCAGAAAAGTATGAACACCTACTGACCGATGAAATACTGGACGAGGTGGATAGACAGCTGGGATTTCCAAAGACGGATCCGCACGGGTCACCTATTCCAGCAAAGACAGGGACCATCACCGAACCTTTGTGGGAAGTCTCTCCCGGTGATCTTGTCATCATATCAGCAGAACAGCCAAATCAAACTGTGGCTGCCGACTTATGGAAGATCGGATTGCTTCCTGGTAGTAAAGTGCAAATAATCAACAAAGGGGTGGATGGTATTGATGTTAAGCATCAAGAGAATACAATTCATGTAGGTAAGGCCCTTGCGCTCAAAATCAACATAGGCGTCGAAACTACTCACTCTCCTCATCAAGTCGATCAAAAAGCGCATTAAGCCGATACATTTCATCGAGTGTGTCATCCAGATAGAGTCGAAAGTCCGGAATGCGTCGCACCTGCTTTCTGAGGCGATGACTAAATACCTGCTTCAAGCGGTGATGTTGTTCTTCCAGTTTCAGCAAAACTGCTTGCTTATTATCTGTATTATAGACGCTCAGGTAGATCTTCGCCAGGCTGAGATCAGGTGCTACCACTACATTAGTGACGGTCACTAATGCGTCTTCATAAATGTATGTCCCCTCCGACTGTAATACAGCACTAAAGTTTCTTTTCAGCAATTCTGCTACCTGTAGTTGGCGTTTGGAAGACATGACTATATTTTTATCTGATGAATTTCAAAGATACAATATTGAAAAGGTGATAGTTCGCTCTTACCTACTCTCTTTGTAGTTTTGTTAAAATAAAGGCTTTAAGTTGTTTGTACCCATTTTAGATCGGGATGTCACTTTTGTAAAGGGCGTAGGGCCCAATAAAAGTTCATTATTGAATGACGAACTGGGAATACATACAGTACGAGATCTGCTTACAGACTTTCCCAGTCGATATGAGGATCGAACTCAGTTTCGAAAAATTGCGGATATCAACAACAACGGGGAGGTGGTACAGGTAAAGGGAACACTAAAGAGTCTGGCATCGGTTGGTTCTGCGCGAAAAAAGCGATTAGTCGGTCAATTCGAAGATGATTATGGAGGAAAGATCGAATTGGTTTGGTTCAGAAGTACAAAGTGGATAAAGGATAATCTGCCTGCAGGAGCACAATATGTAGTGTATGGCCGAGTCAATCGATTCGGGAGGAAACTCAATATTGCACATCCCGAAATCGAGCGTCTTAGTCAACACCAGGCAAAACAAACTTCTACTTTCGTGCCAGTGTATCGAAGCACAGAACGTCTTAATGCTTCCGGACTGGATAGTAAGGGTCGTAGGAAGGCAGTTCTAAATGCCTTGAAGATGCTCAAAGCAGATGATGTACCTGAACATCTTCCAACCTATCTGATGGAGAAGCTGCATTTGATGTCATATTATGAGGCTTTAAAAAGAATTCATTTCCCCAGAAATAATGAGGAGCTGCTGGAGGCTGAAAAACGACTTCGATTTGATGAGCTCTTTACGTTGCAGCTCTCCATAGTCAGACAATATAAAGCCAACAAAGCGGCACATAAAGGACACGTTTTTGCAAGCATAGGCCAATATTTCAACTCGTTCTATCATGACAAGTTACCTTTCGAACTGACTAATGCCCAGAAGCGAGTCATCAAAGAAATACGACAGGACCTTAAGTCCGGTACACAAATGAATCGCTTGTTGCAGGGTGATGTAGGAAGTGGTAAAACGATGGTCGCTCTGATGACTATGCTCATTGCCATAGACAATGGATTTCAAACCTGTCTCATGGCCCCTACGGAGATTTTGGCACAGCAGCACTACGAATCAATCCGTGAAATGATCAAAGGTCTGGGACTACGTGTGACCATTCTAACCGGCTCCATCAAGGGAAAAGTCCGCCAGGAACTGCTCAAACTATTACGACTGGGGGAAATTCATATCCTGATCGGTACACATGCCCTGATTGAAGCGCCTGTTAAGTACAAAAACCTGGGTCTGGCCATCATTGATGAGCAACATCGCTTCGGAGTAGCACAGCGTGCCCGACTTTGGGAGAAAGGAAAGACTTATTATCCGCACATCCTGGTGATGACGGCTACACCGATTCCACGCACCCTGCACATGACGATCTATGGAGATCTAGATGTCTCCGTGATTGATGAGCTGCCTCCCGGTCGAAAACCTGTGGTGACCCGGCACAAAACGGAATATCATCGACCGCAAGTCATTGAATTTATGCGGAAGGAAATTGCCACAGGTCATCAGGTATATGTCGTGTATCCTCTCATCGAGGAGTCGGAGAAACTACAACTGGAAGACCTTAACAATGGGTACGAACGGCTTTTACAGGATTTTCCAAAACCTGAGTACCAAATCAGTGTTGTACACGGACGAATGTCTCAGGATGAGAAAGACTTTGAGATGAATCGGTTTGTCGAAGGAAAAACCCACATCATGGTGGCTACTACTGTTATTGAAGTGGGTGTTAACATCCCAAATGCCTCAGTGATGGTGATTGAGAACAGCGAACGCTTTGGACTATCACAATTACATCAACTAAGAGGCCGTGTGGGCAGAGGTGCCAAACAATCATATTGTATCCTCATGACCAGCTTTCGACTTACCGAGGAAGGTAAGGAACGCATTCAAACGATGGTGGATACCACAGATGGTTTTGAAATCGCTGAAGTGGACCTCAGGCTACGAGGTCCTGGTAGTATACAGGGTACTCAGCAAAGTGGAATACCCACGCTAAAGATTGCCAACCTGGTAAGAGATCATCAAATCATGCGTACCGCGAGAGAAATTGCTATGAGAATTTTAGATAAAGATCCCGGATTATTGTCACCTCATCATGAAAAATTACGTCACTATATGGAAAAATACGTTGATACTCCTGAAGACTGGTCAAAGATCAGTTGATCGGACGATACCAGACTTTGGTAGAATCAATTGAACTATCACACTACTTTTAGACATAGCATTATAAAGAAAACAGATTCATGAAGCGTAAATATAAAACTACCGGATGTGCCAAGTTTATTCTGATGTTAGTCATTCTTGCTCCTCTGGCCTACCTGGGTGCTTCTTATTTTAACGGGCAGGACGGCATTCAGAATATAAAAGATCTGTTCGGAGGAAATGGTGATCGGACCCAGGTTGTGGAAAGCAGAGATACCGATGATTTGACGGACCAAATCAAGGATTTGCGAGAAGAACTGGAGGCATTAGAGAAAGAAAATGATCGTCTAAAATCAGATTTGGAAGCCTGTCAGTCAGCAGGATCCGAGTAATTCGACCTAAATGCCAGAAGGCACACTTTTCATTTCTACTTAATTAGAATAGATCAGGTTTTTTCGTTGAAAATTATGTTCCTTTGCGGCAATATTTCAAGACTTAATTATGATTCGTATTCTAGCAAATGACGGTATCAGTGCCGACGGAAAACTATTATTGGAAGATGCCGGCTATGAGGTGGTCACCGACAAAATACCACAGGATGAACTTCCTGAAAAATTACCCGCTTTTGACGTTGTCATTGTCAGAAGTGCTACAAAAATCAGAAAAGAACTCATCGATAAATGTCCCAACCTGAAGGTAATCGCCCGGGGTGGTGTGGGAATGGATAATATCGATGTGGAGTATGCTAGATCAAAAGGCATATTGGTGGCAAATACTCCCGCTGCTTCTTCACGCTCAGTGGCTGAGCTTGCCTTTACGCACATATTGTCACTTTCTCGCTTCGTTCATCTTGCCAATCGGGAAATGCCTGTAAAGGGATCTACTGAGTTCAAGGCCTTGAAGAAAGCATATGGTGGTGGAATGGAGTTAAAAGGAAAAACACTGGGTATTCTAGGTTTCGGCCGCATCGGTCAGGAAACTGCCCGTGTTGCCCTGGCCATGGGTATGAAAGTGCTACCTGTCGATTTGTATGTATCAGATGCAACCATTGAGATCGAGCTATTTGAAATGGATCAGGCTTCATTGTCTGTTAAGATTTCTACCGTTGATATGGATACTATGCTGTCAAACAGTGACGTGATTACTGCCCATGTACCTTTTAGTGGAGACAAAGCCCTCCTGGGTACCGAAGAGATCGCAAAAATGAAAGATGGTGTCATCATTGTAAATACTGCACGTGGAGGTATTGTGGATGAGGAGGCATTACTTGAAGCACTTGACAGTGGAAAAGTAAGAGGCGCCGCATTGGATGTGTTCAATAATGAACCCACTCCCAACACAAACTTGCTAAACCATCCAAAAATTTCTGTAAGCCCTCATATTGGTGCCGCCACTGGTGAAGCACAGGCAAATATTGGGCTTGAGCTGGCCGATCAGATTATCGCCCACCTCGACAAATAAAGAAGACCAAAAACAAGAATGGGGATTGGAAACCTTCAGTCCCCTTTTTCTTCTACTATTTCCAGCAATTCTATTTCGAAAAGTAAGTGCTCGTCAGGCCCAACCAGTCTGCCAAAACCTTTAGATCCATAGGCCAGGTGAGCAGGAATCAGGAAGACACCTCTGCCTCCTGGTCTCAAATGGTAAAGTGAAAGATTCCAACCACTGACCACATTCCCCACATAGAATGTAAAGTCCTCATTTCGATCAAACGTACTATCGAACTTCCTGCCATCCAGTGTATATCCGTTGTAGTGTACCCTGACCCTACTGCCCCACTCTGGTGTCACGCCAGACCCCGCTTCCAGAACATGATAAAAAATGCCCGCCGGATCATGTTGCATTTGCCAGCCTTTATCCACCAGAAATTCGATTACCTCATTTTGCTCTATGGAAGGTGTATCCTGTGGATTTGCCGTCATATAAGCCGCGTAATGCATAAGTAAACCATCTTCATCACCTTCAGGGACTTCCCAGTCTACGGGCGTTTCAGATGATTTGTCGGGAGATCCACAACAAATGATACTAAATGTGAGCAAAATACAGCCGATAGCAGAAATCCAACTGTGCATCACCTGGCAGCCCTAATGCTAGTATTTTCCTGGATCCAGCATCCCACACGAAAGGTCTGACCCTCCTGCAAAGTGCGTTGGAAAATATCTTCTTTGCTCGGCATATACTGCGCGTAGGTAGCAATCCATTTGTTTGCTTCAGCAGCAGCATCCGGATCAATTCTTTTGGCCTGATTCCACTTGTCAATAGCAGGCCACACCACAATCTGACTGTCCCAACCACGACCTGGTCCGCAGAGCGGGCCACTGGAAGCATAGAGTCTACCTATTAGTAAATACGGCTCGCCCCAATTGGCTTTGAAATTAGCTGCCTCCAGTGCAAATTTTCTTGCCTGAGGAAAATTTTTCAGGTGGCTATAATAGATCTTAGAAATGAGTAACAGGTAGTCTGCTTTTTTCTCATTATCATCCGCTTTGTCTGAGGCTTCCTGAAATTTACTAATGGCTTCCTCATATTCTCCATTTCTCAACGCTTCATAAGCCAGGCGGGCATCAGAAGGTGGTGCAGCGACAATGCAGTTGTTTCTTCTCGCCTTGGCCAAAGTGATGAGGTTTTCATCCGTATCTGTGCACCCACCCCATTTCAGGCGGCCAAAAACTTCGTCGATGACTTCGCAATTACCTGTATCGCTTTCGAAGAGAGGCAGATATTTTTCTGTGTAGTACTGACAATCATAAAACCCTTTCACACCTTCAAATGCTTCCAATCGCCGGGGCACATATTCGTTGATAATCTGCCACTGCGCCCTATTTTCTCCACTTTCAAGTCCTTTCTGTAGCCGCGAAGCTATCTTCTCCTCATACTTCTGGGCCTCCTCCATGGAGATATCACCAGCCTGAAATCGTCTGACCAGAATATCCGTAAAAGGGTTTAGAATGAAGAATTGGGCGTCTTCACCATCTGTATCTATGGACTTTTTAAAAAGTTTAAAAATCTCCTCCTGAGACGCACGGTCCTTATACTTGTAATAGAGATCAAAAGCTTTTCTTCCTGCTACATATCCTTCCTCACTGTAGCACTCACTTATCTGATCATAGAATTTAAATATTTGATCAATCTGTTCCTCTTTTTTTGCAGGATCTGTCTCTTTTGCATAGAAATACTCATAGAATCGGATGCCATCCGCATAGTGTGTGTTGCGCTTCCCATCTGCCGCAGGAGCTAACTTATAGGCGGTCTCCCAATATGGAAATGCCTCTTCATAATGACCCTGGCGAAGAAAATCGCGATAGATCACATGGGCATTTTCCGCCTCGTCCTTACGAGGTGTATCAGAGAAGGTGCCACAGGGTCCAACCGTTGCTGCCAGAGAATCCACAGAGGGCACCTTGGGTGCATCCGAGATACTATCCGACACTTTCGGCGTACAGGCATAGACCCATATGAGCAACATCCATAATTTTCCTTTCATAGGTCATAAAGATTTCAGTGCTTCGAAAATAAGAACTTGTGCAAAAACAAAGGCCCCGTAAGTATTTTACGAGGCCTTTTTTATTCTTTTACCCTTGATTGAAAGCGACCATCCAGTGATTACTGTACTCTCAATGTTGTTCTTTCACCAATCCAGCATCCTGTGCTAAGGACATCTCCTTCCTTATGTCCACGCATAAAAGCTTCATCTTTGCTAGGCTTGTGGCCATTGTAAGCACCGATTTTTCGATTTGCCTCCGATGCGGCTTCTTCGTCTATCGCCTTGGCATGCTGATATTTGTCTAATGCAGCCAAAATCACAACGCGCTGACCCCATGCATCACCTCCACAGGATTTAGCTGCATCTGCATACAGATCACCAATCAGGATATAGGGCTGACCCCATCCCTCTCTTAATTCAGCTGCCTTAACGGCATTCGCTCTCGCGCTTTGCAATTTTCCCAATTTCCTACCCTCGATTGATGCAATGCTGAAATAATACTGCGCTCGCTTATCACCATCTTCTTCCTTTTCGATGGCATCACTATATTTTTCTATGGCACCTTCATAATCACCTTCACGATAAAGTCGGTTGGCAACTACTGCTGGATTATTCGCTTCAAACTCGGCCTGCATCTTTGCATTTTCCTCGGCCGCATATGATTCATATTCTCCCTGTAGCTGAGCCAGGAAAGGATCATTCTTATCACAGCCTTCCTGTAGCAGCTTGTTGTACACGTATTTAACAACCTCAGGATCATCAGGCTTTTCGTTGTACATAGGCTCCAGCTTTGACTTAAAATAATCACAGTCGAAGATGTCACTTTCGATTTCGGCAAACTTTGCCAACATACGAGCCTTGGAAGACTCATAGTACGCCTTGTATTGTTCATCATTTTCAATGCCATAATCGGCAGCCTCTACCAGTTTCTGATGCAATTCTCGCACCTTTTCCGCTTCAACCTTACCGTTCTGATATTGATAAACTAAGATATTGGCAACGGGCTCGAAAACGATATACTCCTGCACTTCACCTCCCTTTTCAAGGGCTTGTTCGAACACCTCAAGATTTTCTCCATAAGGCGCATTGAACTCATAAAACATGTCATACCCTTTTCTTCCGAGCACCTGACCGGCCTTCTTGACCTGACAAGCTTCGTCACAATTTCTGAGCTTGATAGCACCTGATTCATAGCATGTCGCTGCCTGATCATAGAGATCTTTCACAATATTGATCATCTCAGTCTTTTTGGCAGCGTCTGCTTCGCTTTTAATTTTCTCTTTATAGATCTTGATACCGTCCATGTAGTGAAAGTCTCTCAGACCATCAGCTGCAGGGGCTATATCATATGCCTTTTGCCATTCAGCAAAGGCCAACTCCATATCCTGCATCTTCAAAGCAGAACGATAGTTAGTATGTGCATTTTCTGCTTCTTCTTGCTGAGCGGAACCGACCCAAGTCTCACATTGAGCTATGAGCTGATAACTAAATCCAGATACCATCAGGAGCAGACAGACGAGTATGTGTTTCTTATTAGCCATAGTTAGTCATATTTTCTTTTATAAAACCATAGATTATTATTGAGTGTAAATCCCACATTAAACCGAAAGACTCCTTCTTTTATGGGAATATTGCCACCATTATTTCCGTATTCAACCCCTAAGTTAATAAATGATAATTGTCTAGACAGCACGACAGGCAGACCAATTCCAGCATGTAGTCTCCAGGTCTTAATTGCTTCGTCATCAATCACCCTTGGATCTTTGCCGAAAGTAAATCCTGCTCGATACATCATCCTTCGATGATAATATCGATAAGAGGCTGCATCAGGTACCCATTGGCCTCCAATACCAAACTCGTAGGCATTTGCCAGATTGGTATTTTCTCCCTGGCTTTCATTTTGATAATTTGACCAGGAACCCATCCTCAAATTGACGCCTGCCACCCACTTGGTTCCTCGTCTGTATGTCATGCCGAGTGACAGTTCCCCGGGGTATGTACCAGTCTGCTTTAAGGCATCGGTCACTGAAATTGTATCAGTCTCCTCATCGGCAAAGTCATCGCTGAGGCCTCCATAGTTAGAACTTTTGATGGCGTCAAAGGCATACGATACCGTGGTGAAATTCCATTTGCTGTTGTATGTCAATCCAAACCGGAGACTTTTTATAGCACGAGGATCCTCAGCTCCCTTTCCATCTGATAAATCTAGTTCATACTGTGCACCAAACTTCCAAAAGAATCCCCGATATGCAGATTCTTGCAGGGAATAATTGGCGGACGTGGTTACATCTTCGTAAAGCACGGCTCTTTCGTCCTTAATAGAACCAAACATATACCCCAGATTTAATCCAAAGTACCAGTTTTTATACTTGGCACCATTGCCAATCATCACACGATTTGTACCGCCTGAACCAGCATACTCCCGGGTAATATCACCTACTCCCTCTATAAACTCAGCATTAGAATTGTAGTGACTAACACGACTATTTGGTAAAAGTGAGATGCTCATACCCCAATTGAAGTCACTACTTCGACGATCCAGCAATCGATTTACAGAGTTAATCAAAGGGAAGGCAAGTGAAAAATAATTGAGATTTCCTCCCCAAAATGCCTCTTTCTCATCACCTACTTGCAAAGACTTCCGAAGAGCATCGAATCCCACCTCGAAAGAGGTGGCAGTAAGGGCACCCAGTGATGCTGGATTGTCAACATTTGTAAAATATGCGTCTGCATATCCAGCCGAGATACCACCCATCATGGTAACTGGGGCAAAATTCATGGTATTAAGATCTCCTAAACCGTATCGCGAGTATGGAGAATTTAGACTACTCTGTGCGAATAGCATACCACTCATACTGAGCATAGTGGTGAAGACCAAAAGCTTCTTAAATGGATTGTACATTATGCTGCAGTATTTTGTTAAGACCCTCCAAAACCAAATTAGGGCTGGCAAATATCTTAGATTTCAATCTATTAACAAAAAAATGGCTGTCACCGCCGGTTAAGAGAATGTTAAGTTTGCCAAATTTTTTCCTATAATCTTTTATAAATCCCTCGATTTCCTTAAGAGATCCTAAAGCCGCACCTACTTGTAATGCAGTTGCCGTAGTAGTACCCCATTCCGGTAAATCTTCCGTATGCTGGACTTGTGGCAACTTGCGGGTCATCGTATGCATGGCATTCAAACGCATTTGTATCCCGGGTGATATATTACCTCCCAGATATCGCCCATCCTCCAAAACGATATCATAGGTAATACACGTACCCGCATCAATCACGAGACTACCCTGTTCTGGAAAATGAGACCAGGCTCCCACTGTGGCAGCAATTCTGTCCTTACCCAGGGTTTCCGGTGTTTTATAGAGTACCTGAATGGGAAGCTCCAGAGAATTATCCAGATAAAACACCTTTTGATGGTCTGCTATCTGCTGTGTCATCTTATCTGTAAGATGCCGCACAGAGGATATTATGATGTATGCCTCTGGAAATTCTTTTTCGAGTCTTACAAGAGAAGCATTATTGAATCGCTGTTGTCGATATAGCTTTACGAGCTCCATACCATTGAAATGGGCTACTTTAACCAGGGTAGTTCCAATATCAACTGCGATCGTTTCCAAAGACTAGTGTTTGAAGTGACGGATACCCGTCATGACCATAGCCATACCATGAGCATCACAGTAGTCAATACTGGCCTGGTCCTTGATAGAGCCTCCAGGTTGAACCACTGCCTTTATACCAGCACCATCTGCAATCTCAACACAGTCAGGAAATGGGAAAAAAGCATCCGAAGCCATGACACTTCCCTCCAGATCAAATCCGAAATGCCTGGCTTTGAGGATCGCCTGTTTCAAAGCGTCCACTCGTGAGGTCTGACCACACCCCATACCCAGGAGCTGTCGGTTTTTCACCAGGGCGATGGTATTGGATTTTAAATGCTTTGCACAAATATTGGCGAAAACCAGGTCATCAACCTGTGTTTGTGTAGGCTCAACCTTTGTAACTGTCTCAAACTCAGCCGAACTTTCAGTTTTCAGATCTGCATCCTGTGCGATAATGCCATTAAGCAAGCTCTTAAACTGACGTGACTGAATCGAATAATCCTTGATGCGGAGTAAGATTCGTTTTTTCTTCTTCTTTAGATGAGTCAACGCATCCTCTTCAAAATCCGGAGCAATCAACACTTCATAAAAAATAGTGTCGATCGATTGCGCGGTCTCTAAGTCGATAGTTGTATTACTGATCAGGATACCACCGAACGCAGAAATATTGTCCCCGGCAAGTGCGTCTTTCCACGCCTCTAGTACTGTATCTCTTGTTGCAACACCACAAGCATTAGTATGTTTTAATACTGCAAATGTGGGAGGTGCATCCTTAAACTCACGCATAAGAGATACGGCCGCGTCAACATCCACCAGGTTATTATAGGAAAGTGCTTTACCATTCAGAATATCAAACATATCTTCCAAGGCACCATAGAAAATGCCTTTCTGATGTGGATTTTCTCCATATCTCAGCTCGTGGCCCTGATGATAACTCTGCTTGAAAACCAAATCATCAGAAGACTCGTTGAAGTAATTGAAAATTGCTACATCATAGTGCGAAGACACCTTAAATGCCCTGCGAGCAAATTCTCGACGATCACCATGACTACTGACTCCCTTCTTTTCCATCAGAAGATCAGACAAAAGCTGATATTCATTTTTTGATGCAACGACGATCACATCCTGGTAGTTCTTTGCCGCAGCCCGGATGAGTGAAATCCCACCAATATCAATCTTCTCTATAATTTCGGCCTCCACATCCGAATTGGCCACGGTATCTTCAAAAGGATACAGGTCCACGATTACAAGGTCAATTTCAGGAATCT
>JAUILM010000900.1 GCA_030432855.1 Bacteroidia bacterium | reverse complement strand
CAATCAGAAAAAATACCCTTATCCTGCCCAAAGACATATACCGCACCACCTGCAATATCATCAGCATTAAGGCGGGTAGTGCTATTGTCTTCGAAGGTGCATTGGATTACCTTGAGGATAGCTTCGTTGCCTCGGGCGAGGATCGCACCGCCACAGTCGGTAAATGTACTTCCGGTGTTGGGTGCTCTTCCATTGATGAAGCGCATGTGCTGTACTGTCAGATCGACGGCGACATCTTTCTGTATAATTCGCGAAGTATGATTTCCATTAAGGGTCAATCCACCTCCGTCGATCACAACGTCAGCCGTGATCATGAGAGGCGTGGTGATGTTTAGTACGGCATTCGTTCCACAATTGCATTGGATATGACCACCTGCTGTGATTGCGGTTTGTAGTGCCGTTTGAGTGCAGGATCCCGGAGATCCGTTGCCCACCATAGTAGGAGACATCAGTGTTACCGGATCTTCAGCCCGTGGGCAGTCCTGAGCGGTGAGATTAGTAAGTAAAGTAAAAGACGCAAAAAAGAGTAGGCTAATTCTATAGATCATTCAATCATCGTTTTTTGAAATCCTGATAAAGTGTCAAGAGGGTTCGATTTCAAAAATTACAATCAGGAAATAACCAGTAGAATGTGTCGTAAAGAACTACGAGAAAGATGACACAAAAAGCGGACCAGAGTGTCGTCATATATCTAACCTTCAAAAAAGATCGTTATTGTACTTAGGTCGACTATAGATCCTATTTGAATGCGACATAGATCACATAAGATCCTGAGAGAATACGTATCTTTATTTCAGTGAAGAAAGTAACGTCCATATTTTTCGCCTGCTATCTGCTGTTGGGAAGCTTCTTCCCCAATATGGACTATTCTCAATTAGCACACATTCCTGATGCGCTCGATCATATCGCAGTCCATAAGTCTGAAATGCAATCAGAAGATCACAAATTTTCGATTTGGGACTTCATTATGGAGCACTATGTAGATCCGGCACAGCATACAGATGACCATCAACATAACCATGAGGACTTGCCTATGCAGCATTTACATGCTGGCATGTCACTGAGTTTTCCCACCTCTGTCCTCCTGACTGATATCTCTTCCATGGAGATCCAACGGGAAAATGTAATGCTACCAAATTCTATTTACCAGTTTGATTATCAGTCTGGTATCTATCGTCCTCCGATTACTTAGGCAAATTAGATCGTAGTAATTCTTTCTTTTTTGGCTTTATTAAATCGGATAATCGATGTTCAATCGTATTATACATTATTCTATACATCATAAGCTGGTTGTTGCACTTTTAGTGCTATTACTTGTGGGGGTGGGCGTCGACTCCCTGCGGCACCTTCCACTTGATGCAGTACCAGATATTACAGACAATCAGGTACAGATCATTACGTCTTCACCTGATTTATCTGCTCAGGAAGTGGAGCGTCTCGTGACCTATCCTCTCGAGATGGAAATGGCCAATATCCCCGACGTAGTTCAGGTGAGGTCCATATCAAGGTTTGGATTATCAGTCATTACTATTGTCTTTGAGGAGTCAGTTGACATATACTGGGGGCGGGAGCAGATCAATCAAAAATTGATAAAAGCTCGTTCACAAATCCCTGCTGAATATGGTGAACCTGAGATGGGACCAATCAGCACCGGACTGGGAGAAATCTATCAGTATGTGATTTATCCAGCAGATGGATATGAAGATCAGTATACAGCTATCGATCTGCGTACGATTCAGGATTGGATCATCAAACGTCAGATCATCGGAATCCCTGGAGTTGTAGAAGTAAATAGCTCGGGTGGATATGTGAAGCAATATGAGGTTTCGCTCAATCAGGCCAGTCTGAAAGCTTTCCAAATATCCGTAGGGGATATTTTTCAAGCTGTTGAGGCAAATAATGCCAATAGCGGTGGCTCCTACATCGAAAAGGAAAACCAGACTTTTTTCATTCGGGGAGAAGGTATGGTAGAATCGGTGTCTGACTTAGAGCATATCGTGGTGGCAACGCATCAGGGTATGCCGGTACTATTGCGTCACGTCGCGGAAGTCACTATTGGGCATGCTCCGCGTTTTGGTGCGGTCACCATGGACGGCAAGGGTGAAGTGGTAGCGGGCCAGGTAATGATGCTCAAAGGCGAAAACTCCATGGAGATTACCCATCGGGTAAAGGATCGCATTGAGGAGATAAAAGCCACATTGCCCGAAGGCATTGTGCTGGAGCCCTATTTGGATAGATCAAAACTGGTGGATCGGACAACTCATACGGTGTCCAAAAACCTGATTGAAGGAGCACTTATTGTGATTTTCATATTGGTGCTCCTTCTGGGCAATTTACGGGCGGGATTGATCGTCGCCTCGGTGATACCGATCAGTATGCTTTTTGCCGTGACCATGATGCGTGTTTTTGGTGTCTCGGCAAACCTCATGAGTCTGGGAGCCCTGGATTTTGGACTGATCGTCGATG
>JAUILM010000899.1 GCA_030432855.1 Bacteroidia bacterium | reverse complement strand
TGTGATTAAATCACAGTCACAGGCATATTGAATGTCAGAAGGATCATAATTACCTACGTACTCATATATGTGACCTCCCATCTTAACCTGCCAGTGATAATCTAGGGTGTTTTGATCCTTCCAGATCTTTACCGGCTCATATTCCATTGTAACTTCACGTTTCATTTCCTTCGATTTAAAAACCCCGGCGTGAACAAGTCATGTCACTGCCCATCCAGGCCGGGGCACCTATTAATAGATCCGGCTGCTTTCAGCCTGCAGATTTTCTTGAATATTTGAAATCTATATTTTGCCTCCTAATTAGCTCAGTCATTAAAATTGACGTATCGTTGCCTATAAGGCACCCACCATCTGTCATGTATACTGAGCCGCTCCTTAATTCTAATTTATACCCACTACTTCTCCACTTGAAATAAATGCAACCCTCGTGCTCTAGGTTTATCTCTGATAATTGATGATTATATGGCACACAATTGAGAATCAATTCAAGTGCTAAACCTTTATTCTCTATTTCCATGTGTTTAGAATTTTCCAAAAAGGGCCAGACTGGGGGGAAACTACAATCGACTAAGACCATTACTATAAAATCAAACTATTCCAGCCTGGCCCACGCCTCAAAAAACCAACTTAAAGTCTTTAAAAGGTCGGACCAGATTCTTTCGAAACCGGAAAATCCAGCCTGACCGGATTTTGTGTATTGAGCTACAATACTGTGTGGACGGTAGTATAAAAGTAATAGAACCGCCCAGGGCTTTTTGTTTTGAAAGGGGGAGACGCATTCCGATTTGAATGATATACCAAAAAACCCATGACATCCATACATCTCCCCAAACCGTACCTTTGTACAGCGCTATTTTGTAACTTCGTCTATCAATGCCATTATCAGCTCAATGTTGCTCTTTGGCAATGCGTTGTTTTTGTTAAAATACCAAACCTTGGCTTCGTCTACCTTTACTAGCTGATCATCAGTCACCTTCCCTAGGTTCAAATATCTTGTTGTCTCTTTCATCATATTAATAATTGTACCCTACAATGATATTTCATTATTTTGAATTATCCAAACATTTTATTGAATTTTTATTTGTTTTGTTATTTCAAATAATCTTTGTAGATTAGCATCACCTATTATAGATCCGGCTGCGCATCCTGCGTAAAGTCGTGATAATGAAGTCTAAAATAATTTCCACTCTTATAGAGAACCCTGATTGGTATCAATCATTAGTATCTCAGGGTGTACCGCTCGATCCGGACCAGGACGAGCAGATACAGCAGTGCGCCGAGAAGATTGCTGATATACTGGAATATCAAGGCTTCATAGGTCCAATATCTGAAGAACAATTTGCAAGAACGTATAGCCTAGCCTGCTTTAGAATTAGCTCCTATGCACTAAGGAAGGCAATATTAAGCTCTAATGGACACACAGACATGCTAGTACAGGCAGCCGGTCAGGCGTTATCTGACTTAGAATATATTCTTCAGGAAGAGCACGATAGAGAACAAAGATCGGAGGAAGAATGAAGACCATCCAACTGACCGGCCAGCCCATCATGCAATTAGGGTATGACGATCTACAACGGATTGTTCAAAACATGGTCGAAGACCGCATGCTTTCCCGCGAGTCTGCCGCACAGTTATTGGATGTATCCCCCCAGACCATAGATTCCTTCCGAGAGAAGGGCTTAATCAAAAAATATTATGTAAACGATCCCGGAGCCGTGAAGCCACTGTCCAGGTACAAGTACAGTGAGTTGATGGGAATATGGGGTAAAAATAGGGTGCTATGAAATTAATTGCATTTGAATTGAAGATGTGCAACATAGGGTCTTGGAATGGTAAGTGGACCGGTGAAGGGAGAAGGTATATAGAAGTTAGGAGAGTTGAAAATAATGTCGCAGAAAAAATACTTCCCAAGAAATCTTATCACCATTCATGGGGTGATGGATGGGCTTGCAATATACACGTGACTTTAATTGACTCTAAAGAGAAACGAAAGTTGTCCAAACACTTTAAGAATGGATTTTGCGGATACGGATGGATGATTGACAACATTATTGATTATCAATCGACTAGAGAACCACGAAAACAATCTGCAATTGATTTCCTAACTTAAACCCGTGCTATACGTGAACTTCGCATTAAAAGATAAAAGGAAAGAACAAACACCCTTGATCGTGTACATCACCAATCAGGGAAGGTTTAAGTATTCCCCAGGTATCAGGATCGAGGTAAGGCATTGGGACCACCACAGGAAACAAGTAAAGCGGAGTCACCCAAACCATCTGATGATCAACCAGAACATCCGGAACATTGAAACAATCCTCACAGACTTGTACTTAGATGCCAGAATAAAAGGAATCGTCCTGACCAATCAAATAATCAAGGACCATCTGAATAAGGCCATAGGGATCGAGAAAGATGATTCCCAGGATCTCATAAAGTTCATTGAGAAGGTGATCCGACAAAGGGAG
>JAUILM010000898.1 GCA_030432855.1 Bacteroidia bacterium | reverse complement strand
TATGCATACTCCTGCTTTTATCGTGTGATCGAAAGTCAGGAGATCAAATGGTCCTCAGCGAGGCAGAAAAACAGGCACTTACACAAGCTCAAGCTAATGGAGCCCTGGTCAATGAAGGATTCGAGCGGTGTCAGCGTTTTGTCTATGACTGGCTGGCACATGCAGACCCCACTACGGGACTGATCCCCAGAAATCTGACGGAGGACACGGATATCTGGAACGCTAAGGACGCAGCCGCTGACAATTATCCTTTTATGGTCCTGACCGCTGCACTTACGGATCAGGAATTGTTTGAGGGACGTATGATGGACTTGTTGGAAAGCGAAACTCAATTAACCTCTCGTGTCGATAGGCTCCCGGATACATATTCTTTTGTGAAGAAGGATTTTGACCAGGCAGCGGTAGATATGGAAAGCATTCTGTTCGGTGCTTCAGAATACATCAAAGACGGGTTACTACCACTCACCGAATGGTTGGGTGCAAGTCCCTGGTCCGAACGAATGATCGGTATACTGGACGATATGTGGAAGCATGCACCCGTGGAGACAGCATATGGAAAAATTGTCTCAACGAATGTGGAGTTGAATGGAGAAATGCTCCAGGTGCTCTCACGTATCTATTGGATGACTGGTGAAGAAAAATACCTGGAATGGGCCTTACGACTGGGTGACTACTATTTGCTGGATAGTCATCATCCTGCTCGCGATTTTACCAATCTCCGCCTACGTGACCATGGATGTGAGATCGTTGCCGGACTGTGTGAGCTTTATGTCACCGTAAGTCTGACAGATTCGATCAAAAAGCAAGAATATAAACCGCATGTACATGAAATGCTTGATCATGTACTTGAGGTGGGTAGAAATGAAGACGGACTGTTTTACAATGCAGTGAACCCACAAACAGGAGCTATTACCTCAGAAGGCATTGCAGATAATTTTGGATACAACCTCAATGGCTTCTATTCGGTATATCAGATAGATTCAGTGGAAGCCTATCGTACAGCTACGATTCAGGGATTAAGCACTTTATATACCAATTATCGAAACTTTGATTGGGAAAGAGGTTCTGCAGATGGCTATGCCGACGCTATTGAGGGGGCGTTAAATCTGTTTGCCCGGGAGCCCATAGCATCTACCGCGGACTGGATTGATAGTGAGGTGCAGGTAATGTGGTCCATGCAGGATTCAAGTCATCGCCCCAACACATCGCAATGGCATGACTCCGGCATTATCGAAGGGTGGCACGGGGATGGCAATTTTGCCCGGACGACAATCATGTACTGCCTTTGGAAGACACAAGGTGCCACGGTGTACCCCTGGCGATCCGATCTTGAGATAGGTGCTATGCGAGAAAATGATCATTTATTTATCAGTCTCAAAGTGGATGAAGATTGGGACGGTACATTGAAGTTTGATGCTCCCCGGCATAAAACCCATATGAACATGCCCATCGACTGGCCACGCATCAATCAATTTCCTGAGTGGTTTACTCCGGAAAATAGTGCGCAATACACATTAGTCAATCCCAACGATTATGAAGAAAAGACGTTTACCGGTCAGCAGTTGATGGATGGCGTTCCTCTTACTTTCGAAAAAGGGACGCATCAATTCATTGTGAAAACTACCGGCCCCTGAATCCTATTGGGTCTTTGCCTGTATAGAAGGATGTGCTACCTGAGGAAGGTTATCTACCATCCATTTTTCAAGGTTGGCCACCCTACCTTCCAGGTTTGAACGCTCACGCTTTTCTTGTTTGAGCGCTTCCACTAAAACCGGAATCAGGGAAATGTAATCAACGGATAATATACCCGCTTCATCTTCATACACCAGCTGGGGGAATAGCTCTTGAACTTCTTGCGCTATGAAACCCAATTGCTCACGCTGACTGCGATGACTTTCCTTCCAATAGTAGCTATAGCCTTTCAACGAATAGATCTTTGTCACCTCCTCGCTCAATCGGGTGATAGCTTCTTTCAGCCTGCGGTCACTGTTTTCGGTGAGATTACCGGCAAGAATGGCATCACCGGTTCCTCTAATTTGCAGTAGGTTTGATCCTGATTCCTCCGCATCTTGATACCAGATGTTAAATTGCGATTTTACGTCAATGGCATCCTCCGTAGTGGCAATGGTCCAAAACTTCTCAGGTGCATCTGTATTCTCCATGGTAATGCGAGAAAACGTACCATCCGTCTGTGTGATTCTTAAGTGAGGATCATCACCCGAACTTAGATATCCTAGATGTAACAGTCCCTGACGATTCGCACCGGGTCCCACGTTAATTCGCCCATCCTTGTAGACTTCCAGGGCATTCCGACGATTATCCTGATCTGCGCCATTCCCAACTATAAAATAAGGTGTATTGTCTGGGATTGGATCCTGGGGTGACGTCTGTGGTGTGATTAATGGATCATTAAATCGACCAACAGCCAAACCACCTCTTGCGTTGGAAATGGTGTGTTCGCCTATCGC
>JAUILM010000065.1 GCA_030432855.1 Bacteroidia bacterium | reverse complement strand
CTACCAATACCGCCCTGCAATGGATAGAGAAGAGAAAAAGAAATAAAAAAGTTACAATCGTAGCTCATAATATTCTTTACCAGGAAACAGATGACAGTGCTCCTCCTGACAAATTGATCAAGTTGAGGAGGGCAATATCCAGACTGCCAGAGACAGATCGAATACTGATCACTTTGCTGCTGGAAGGATGTACGTACAAGGAGATAAGTGAGGTGACAGGTATGAAGGTAAACCATGTAGGTGTGCGACTAAACCGAATTAGAAATAGAATAAAAAAGGATCTATGAGTGATCAACTTGAAGAATACCAACAACTATGGCAATCACAGCCTATAGATACCACTGAGATTTCAGAGGTACTCAAAAAATTGAATAAAATCGAATCAAAAAATCGCCTTGAGATGAGAATTGTAAATGTTTCTTTTCCTTTAACCATAGGACTGCTATATTTTCTAATGCCATTGAAAGACCAATTCTTATATCAGCTGGGTTTTGGCATTATTGTATTGGCTATGCTAATAATGTTTATCCTCTTTCACCGAAATAGATTTGGAAAATCTGTGGAATTACTAGGTGACAACAAGTCATTTTTATCAAATCAGGTGGATAAACTGAAATCCAGGATTCGTATAACAGCTGTGTATATGAGGATGTATACGATTGCACTTATTATAGCTATTAATGTAGCGTATCTTGCGGCTTTCGACGGAATGCATATCGGATACCGTATTTCTATTCACATTGGGATTTCTATAGCTCTTTTGGTTTTTCAGGAGTTTATGATCAGGAGAAAGTTGCGGAAGTACCAGACAGAGTATGTTCCCTTAATTGATCATCTGGAGAGAATGAAAGAAGAGAGCTTGTAGGCTAACGGATGGTCAGGCAGCAAAGCATAATATTTGGTGCAATTCTAAATAGACCATCTTCGACAAGTTTGCTGTTCAATCAGTACATATATCTACTTATTGGAGTAACTTACCTACATGGATGACGGATGAATCTTCATTAAAAAGTGATGAACCTTTATAAAAGAGGGATGAAAGATTGTGGGTATGGAAGCGAGTACTATATTTGTCTGGGACTTCTTATAGTCCAATAATGTCTTAGAATGAATCTCCAGTCGGAACGATTGTATTACGAACCCCTTAAGCTATCAGATGCAGGATGGTTCCACTATTTGAACAGTGATCCATGTGTCCGAAAGTATCTTTGGGATGACGAGTTAATTTCCCACGAACAAGTTGATGAAATTCTCCAGAAGAATGAGAGTTCCTTTGCTCAGAGTTTTTGGGGCCTTTGGAAATTCAGATTTCTGGATAGCGACGAATTCATCGGATACTGCGGGTTGTGGCAGTTTTTTGATGAAGACCAACCACAGCTTCTTTATGTGCTGACACCCGAGTATCATCACCGGGGACTTGCTACTGAAAGTGCCCGTGTCGTTATTAATTATGCCTTCGATATCTTACAATTCGACCACATTATTGCCAGCGTTGATGATGAAAATAGCGCTTCAGTGCATGTCTGTCAAAGGTTAGGGATGGAGTTCGTCCGGGAAGAGCTAAAAAATGGCAAACCTACCTTGTTTTTCCAACTGGATAGTTCGAAAAAATTGGCACCTCTTTTCTAACAGGCTGCATTACGTTGTATCAGCAAATGTAGTCGGGAACTACCCGTCATAGTCTGTATATTCCAAGGGAAAAGTGTACATTAATGTGCAAGTAATAAGTTAATACATAATGAAAGATAGGAACCAAAGATCAGATGAATCCAGAAGATCCTTTTTAAAGCATTCGGCAATTGCCTCTTCATTCTTCATTGTACCCCGGCACATATTGGGTGGTAAGGGATTTACGGCTCCCAGTGACCAGTTGAACATTGCTGCCATTGGTGCAGGAGGCAAGGGTAGGAGCGACATCCGAAATGCTTCCGTGGGTGGCCGTGAGAGAGTTGTGGCCTTATGTGATGTAGATTTTACTGGTAATGCTAAGGATAGCATGAAGGAATTTCCAAAAGCAAAAATTTACAACGATTACCGAATTATGCTGGAGGAGGAGTCCGATATCGATGCTGTGACCATTTCTACACCTGATCATGTACATGGCCCTGCCGCATCCTTTGCGATGAAGCGTGGTATCCATGTGTATGTGCAGAAGCCGATGACCCACAATATCAAGGAAGCTCGAATGCTCACCGAAATGGCTCGAGAACATAAGATTGTATCTCAGATGGGTAACCAGGGAGGATCTAATCCACTACTGGGTATGGTGCAGGGCTGGATCGATAGTGGAAAGCTGGGTAAAATTTCTAAGGTGCAGGTTTGGACAAATCGTCCGGTTTGGCCACAAGGCTTTGCCATGCCGGCTCCGGATCCGTCCCAGAAGCCCGAGGATCTAAGCTGGGATCTATGGCTTGGACCCGCCGCAGATCGACCCTACGTTCCCAACATTCATCCCTTCAACTGGAGAGGATGGTGGGACTTTGGCACAGGTGCGCTTGGTGATGTGGGATGCCACCTCATTGATATACCTTTCAGGACACTGGGACTTCATTATCCCAAAGATGCGGAGTGCAGCGTAGGATCGGTATACACACAAATGTGGAATGCAGACTATCATCCCGAGGGTTGTCCTCCTTCTTCATTCATTACATTGCATTTTGACGCAACTGAAAAAAGTCAATCACCCATTGAAATGACCTGGAGTGATGGAGGAATTCGTCCTTCGCATCCGGAAATCATCCCGGCAGATGATGATATCGGAGGAGCCAACAGCGCTAATGGTGTGCTGATTCATGGGGAAAACGGAATTATCTCTACTAACATTAATGATAGCTCACCTCTGATGCCTAAACTCTATATGAATGACGGCTCAACAGAATTTGGCCCGGAAGTGGAAGAAAGTGACGAGCCAGAATATGGTCATCATCGTAAATGGGTGGATGCCTGTAAAGCTGGTTTTGGAAGCAAGGAGCATATGGGGCTTACTTCCTCCTTTGATTATGCAGGACCAATGACCGAAACGGTACTTATGGGTAATCTTGCTATCAGAAGTTATATGCTACAAAAGAAAGATGGCAATCGACCTCATTTTTATGCAAGAAAGAAATTGCTTTGGGATGGGGATAATATGCGCATTACCAATATCGAGGATGCTAACCAATTTGTGGGTAGAGTTCATCGAGAAGGTTGGGAAATGTAAAAGTGTATTTTTATTTAAAGAAAATAGAAAAGGGCTACCCTGGATCCAGGGCAGCCCTTTTTAGTTGGTTACACTTCCTAGTGTACGATGAAGGGTCTCGACACTTTTTCTTTTCCAAGATCTAAGTGATAGAAGTAGGTACCACTTTCCTGAAAGTGAGCTCGTGAGAGTTCGATCACATTTCTACCTCGTGACACTTCTCGTATTTCCTGATGCATGAGTTTTCCCAGTGTATTAAAAATTTGAATTTGCAGGGTACCCTGTTCAACACTTTCCACTGGAATATTAAGCATGTCTTTGACAGGGTTTGGCCAATGCATCTTCACTTCAGATTTCTGAGCAAGTAGGCTTGTTTGCAGAGATTGAGCCGTGGAGATCTGAATCATACCGGGACTGCTGACTACTGACTGGATGGTAAGTTTACTGTCAGTGACCAAAATTTCCAGGGGATTCGAAATTACTTCGATCTTAGTTTCTGTACCTACACTACCCAATACATTGAAGTCAAGGATCACTAAGTTTGTGTCATTCATAGTAAGTGCATCTGGAGCCATCGAGTGGACAAAGGTTAAAATACCTTCATCTATAAAACGAGTTGAGTAACTGGATTCTTCCAGACCCAGCTCGGTCAGGGCTTCACTAATGCCATTAAACTCAAGGACCGATGGATCCCATTGTATGCTGAATTGTAGATTTTGTATATCCACCAGCCCACCAATCTTTAATGGTACTTGCACTGTACTACCGATAACAGCTACTGTATCAAAAGACAAGGTGACCGTGCCAGGAGCTGAACGCTGACTGGATGAGGCAGCGGATGAGCCATCGATATCTCCAATCTTTACACCAATAAAGTCCAGATCAAATTGACTTTCAGTCACGTTGGTAAGA
Source organism: Bacteroidia bacterium (assembly GCA_030432855.1). Classification (GTDB taxonomy): domain Bacteria; phylum Bacteroidota; class Bacteroidia; order Chitinophagales; family Saprospiraceae; genus JABDMH01. The sequence goes on along the minus strand of JAUILM010000065.1, from coordinate 9,266 downwards.
TCACGATAGGTGGGGAAATCTTCAAAATTTGCATTTTCTGGATCCTCGAAAGTATGATCAGTAGGGATAAAAATCCAGGGAGATGCATATTCGTCCAATTGATCGATGTCAAATGCAATCAATCGCTTGATAGCTGTTTCATCCGCTACGGTAATCGCACTGCCATCCAGGTCCTTTCTGAGGTTGGCGGCTATCAATTGATAGGGCGTGTAGAGACCTTCCTCACCAAAGCTTCGATTGAAAGATTTGATGAGTGCCAGATCTATGACATTAACACCCGTTCTAAAATCATCGTCTTTTAATGCGCCGATGGTATAATCGCCAGGAGTGAGATTTTCGAAAAAGTAATCACCAAACTCATCCGTACTGTCTGATTGTGGAGTCGGTCCCTCCAATAACACCAGTACATCTGAAATGCCTTCTCCGGTCTCATTATATACCCTGCCTTGCAGTGATAAATTTGCCTCGATGCAGATTTTGCTTCCCCGGGTCTCGACGTCTATTTGCCGGTCTTCTAGATTATTAAAAGCCAGTGCATCGGAAAACGTCACTTCTACTGTATCGGAGGGTGTACCTGTTAGTCGCACCTTGAGCACAAATAAAATACTCTCATCAGCCAGAGATAGAGCAGCATCGGCTTCTGACGATGTCCATGCAAATTGCAGGCGATTGTTTTCAAAGTCGATTTGAATATCCTCAAAATTCACTGGCAGTTCTTCGTTGAGGAAGTCCACATCTTCGATTTCTCCGCTAAATGCATCAAAAACGTGCATTTGAAATTGCATACCTGTGACTTCTTTAAAATTAGAGACTTTCACAGGCACCTCTACGATTTCTCCGGCAGTGCCGCAAGTATAGTCCGTGTAGAGATAGATTTCTTCTGGAGGAAATTCTACATATATCGATTTCCAGCAGTGAAAATAAATCTCCGGGTTGGTGGTACTTACATACCGTGCACCCACCTGATGTAATACACCAAATTCAAGATCGACAAAGTTGTCGATAGGAGTGACTACTTCATCAAAGTCTATTTCTTCCAATAATACGTAGCTATCAAATTCGTAGCCATCTGGCGTAAAATTGTGATCGAGATAAAAACGCTGTGTAGATTCAAGTACTTCGCCAGGAGTAATATCGAGGTAAGCACAGTCGTAGTCATCTTCGAGGGGTTCTTCTCCACATAACACTTCCAGTTCATATCGACCGGTGAGACCATAGAGATCCATGACCAATATGTGGTAGGTCTTGGTGGGATCAATATTGGTTACTACGAATTCTTCTTGATATGGGTCTTCGGCATATCGCATCTTGAAGGTCTTACAGGATGCATCTTCATAGCCACAGTTTTCGAAAATAAATAGGTCCAATCCTATTTGATCCAGGTCGTAAATATTAAATCGAATTTCATGGGCGTCATGAGGAATATCTGTTACTTCGTAAATATCACCTTTGCCAGATATGGAGCCCAATCCGGGATTAAAACAACTCAGGTCATGAAAGTCTTCCGAACCATTATATATTCACAGGTTAATTCATCTTCTTCGCAATATACTGTCAGATTAAATTCACCGGTCACGTTACGGGCATCTACCACAATAAAGTATTCTTTATGGGGGTCGGCATTATATATTGTGAGCGATTCCGTCTTGGGACTATGTTCGGTTCTTTCCAGGTACGTGAGACAGTGATAGTCATCATATCCACAGTTTTCGATGATGAATACATCAAGGCCTTTCTTATGCAGGTCTTCAATTTCTACCGTTATATCCTGATGCTCATCACCCTCAGTGTAAATTCGATAGACTAATTCTTTTTCATAAAAACCTGTAAATGAATGTTTGAAGCATGAGTAGTCATCGTACATAGCATTGCCATGATGGGTATTTCCATTTATTGTTTCTCCACAGTAGATGTCTTCTGCATATTCACATAAGAAGTCATTTCCATGACATTCTATTGATAAATTAAAGCTACCTGTGACATGGTGGTCACGAGCGTCGATTATGATATAGTACTCTTTGTGTGGATCAGCATTCTGAATTGTTATTTTTTCCTTGGAAGGGCTATGTCCATATCGTTCCTTATAGTAGAGACAATATTGATTGTATTCTCCGCAGTTTTCCATGATGAAAATGTCAAGGCCCTTATGGTCTAGATCTTCGAAGGTGATTTCGATATCTTCTGTTTTACCACTCCGCCCTGTCACTTTATACATCAGTTCCTTGCCATAGTAACCATGTTGATCATGGGCGAAGCAAGAATAATCAGAAATATATGCATTACCATCATAGGTATCTCCGTACTGAGTGGTGCCACAGTCGATGGGATATGCATCATGACATGGAAATTCTTTTTTATAGCATTGAGTAGTGACAGAAAATGCTCCACTGGTAGATTTTCCATCAATAATTAAATAATATTCTTTGTCCGGGCTGGCATTTTCAATGCTGAAAGTGTAATGGCCAAAATTTTCCTTGTATTTATAGCATTTTGCATCATATTCACCGCAATTTTCGATAATGAAAGCATCAAGGCCATTGCCATGTTTATCATGCACCGTTATCTCGATATCGTGCCCGTAATAAATATGATCCCTGTCGATGCGATAGATGACTTCTTTTGAGTGGAATCCTGATAAACTATGATGAAAACAACTATAGTCATAATTATTATTATGACCATATTTTGTATCCCATTCTACATAATCTCCACAATGGAGATCGATTGCTTTGTGGCAGTTCGTCGCTTGCACTTGTAAAACCTGAAGCAGGACAATGGTAAGAATGGAAAGGAATCTCAGGTGATCCTTTGTAAGTAAGTAGATGTATTTCATAACTCGATCAATTTTTATTAATGGATAAGGCCTACACCAATACGGTATGAGGGCTTACTCCATCTTACTGTGTAATGGAATGATCGAAATGTCCTGTCAATTGTTAATTTTTAGTATAACATTGATTTTGCTATCCATTTGTGCTAACTTCAGGAAGCGTAGATTTGACTGATACTCAATTTACTATCAGCTTCTTATATTAATCACTTTTGCAACCATCATCTATGAAATCTAAGTGTACACTTCTCTTTTCTTTGTTCTTCGTTACTTTTTCCCTGACGACACAGGCTCAATCCAGTCGATTATCCGCAGGAGCCTATTATATGCCTACAGCAGTTTTTATTGTTCAACCCAGTAGTAGCGACGGACTGATCCAAAATCCAGTCGATGTATTTGGTATTGATTTTAAGTATCAGCTTTGGAAACGTCTCTATGTGCGATCGGGTTTGGAATATAGTGCGCAGGATCTCAGATCTTTTGCATATCAGAGACCGGGATTTGAAGGTAGTAATCAAGGTCCGGGACTTAATATCAGCTTTGAGCAATATACAATCCCAATTCTGGCATCATGGCAGATTGTGGATGGACGATTGAATTGGATTATGGAGACAGGACCTTCTCTTTCGTTCCTAAATTCGGAAGATAGGGATGATTCAGATTATTTGAATACCATAAATACTGTTTCGACAGCAGTTACCTGGACGGTAGGAACTCGTGTGGAGTATGAGTTATTTGATCGAATTTCTATCTATGCGGGTATTAGGGGAGATTTTGGTTTGTCCAATTTGATGGATGCATCCAGTAGAGCCCTATTCGCCCCCAGGGAAGTACGAGTCAATGGCGTTGGGTCACAATTTGGGGTCTCATATCGGTTTTAATCACGTATCAGATCATTTCGCCAATAGTCGGCGTGCCATACTCCGACATCATCTGCATTCCAGATTTTGGAAACCAGATCCAGGTCTCCATCTCCATCGATATCACCAGCTATTGCATCATGCCAGCCGGGATTATCAGTATGGATGATATGTACTTCAAAATGAGGAATTTTTTCAGAACCGATATTTAGAAGCAGCATTCCTCTTTCCCGATGATCATGTGGTTTCATACCAGGATCAGGTTTTTGATTATTGTCTTCCTGTTCACCGATAAATATATCTTTCAGTTCATCATTATTGAAATCGGCAACGACCAGGGAATGAAAAGAACCGGTGGGACCATCCGGTAATGGAAGTTCATGTTGATTCCATGTGTTTGCATTTCCTTGATTCTCAAACCAAAATGCACGTGACATGGTGACATCGCACTCAGCAAGGATAAAATCATTGTCCCCGTCGGTATCCAGATCGGTAATCCAGCTGCGAAAACTTCGACCATAAGGCGTCTTTTCCACCTCCGGGTAGGGCCAGGCAATTGGGTCCCATAGGTCAGATGATGTACCAGGATTTCTATACCAGAAAAAGGGCATTAATATATCAGGAAATCCATCCCCATCGAGATCTGCGATGCCCCGAGGTGCAAATCCAGCATGTACAAACCGATCATTCACATCAGTAGCGATGTCTGTAAATTCCCACTGGTTTGGATTTTCCAGGTCATACCAACGGATGGTCCCCAGTCCTTGTGCATAGGCAACTATATCAGACCGCCCATCCTGGTTTATATCTGCAACAACAATGTCATGATTTTCACCAACCATTCCTCCTGCGTACGCATGTATAGACCAGGCTTCCCCTGCCTCTTTTGGATTTTCAGCCCAAACTCTTCCCATGATTACATCATTCCAACCATCTTGGTTTACATCATGCGTGACAGCCCCCAATTGACCCCCTCCGACGGTGCCAGCGATATGCTGTGTCCAGGTGGAGTCATTCTCAAAAGCATACCAGTAGAGCGTACTATCCGATCGGCGCTGCAGTGAGATGTCCAGGTCTCCGTCCCTGTCAAAATCTGCCAGCGTGAATCCTCCCGTACCATATCCATCACCTGGTAGCGGATTGGCAATGGAGAAGAGGGTGAACGAAGGATTGGTATTTTCCCACTCGTGGGCACAGCCGGAAAGCACAATCAGACAGAAGAAGATCAGATACTTCATGCATTTATATTTGAAAAATACTCATCATACGATCTGAAAAGGTACGGATGAAAAACTATACCCTGGGGTAGGTTGTCAGACTTTGAATCACAATACCTTCATGTTTTAACCAAGATTCTGAAAATGAATTACATCTCAAAACATAATGCAGTAATCATTCTGATTCTTCTGGGAGGTTGGTCTTCGATAGCAAGTCAGAATTTGATCACCTGGGATAAAGCAGGAAATGGTTTCTGGCACAATAAGGACAATTGGGACCTTGGCAGAGTTCCAAATGCGATGGACACCGTCATTATTGCGCATGACTCAGTGATCGTTGCAACGGGTGAGCATGCTATGGCATATAAGCTCGTCCTGGGTGAAACTTTTACTTCGGGGGTCGGTCTGGCTATATTTAATAATGCAAGTCTTACCATCGTACAGAATGTCATGGATGAAGATGTCGGTATTATAATCCATGATGCTTCATTTTTCAACGCAGGACTGCTCACGGTCGTAGCAGATGTTGGCATTGATATGCGATTAGGCTCGTACTTGACTAATCAGGATAGTATATCCGCGACGGCGAGTACCACAGGTATTTCTAATTTCGGTGAAATAGTTAATGAAACAGCTGGATCTATCTTAACTGTGGGCTCTTTCACAGGTATAAGCAACAATGGACCACTTGTGAACGACGGAAAGATCTTTGTCGACAACTGCAGCAACAATGGCATTCTTGTAAACATTCAGGGATTGGAAAATAATGGCTTGATTTCTATAGGAAACGGGGGATTAAGAGGAATCGAGATTTATCGGGGGCAACTCATTAATTTGGGTTTGATCACTGTGGTGGGCCTTACAGAGGGAATCCGTACAGGTGGAACCGATACAAATTCAGGAGAGCTTCTCAATCATGATAGTGTCTCGATCAGTAGTTGTGAGACAGGCCTCAAGCTTGTGATAAATTCAACTGTGACAAATCATTCGAAATTAGACATTAGACTTTGCAGCAAAGGAATAAACAATGACAATGGTAGTCTAAGGAATGAGTCGCTGGGCGTGATTTCTATTGAAGGGATAGGAACAATGTCAGGATTTGGTTATCAGTCCGAATCTAGCGGCATATTTGGCTCGGGAGGATATCTGGAAAATTTTGGTCAGGTCAGTTTAAATAACTTGTATACAGGAATTGAAAATTGCGATGATTGTACAGTGGTTAATTATCAAAATATAGATATTACTTCGTTTGACTTTGGTCTTCTGAGTCATGGAATAGTTATTAATTCAGGTGGTGAGATTGAATTTATGACTGGAAATAAGGGGCTTTTGGTCTTTTCCGAGGTGTTCAGAAATGAGCAGGGAGGCACACTTTCAATCGAAGGATGTACTAGTGAATCACTCGCTGTCAAAGCCTTTGGTGATTTTGAGAATAATATGGGATCTCATGTGGTAATTAAGAAGCCATATGCAGTACCATTTTCGATCGGTTCTCTGGCCACCCTGGATAATCAAGGGACAATTACCGTGGAATAGCAAGTATTCTAGCTACTACATTTTCAAGATTTTCTGTCGAATTCGAGATCCATCCTTCAGAGATATATCGAGCAAATAGACACCGGGTGTTACTTGATCTATAGAGACTCCATGCGAAAAGTATTGATGTGGTACCTCATTTCCAGAAATGTCCATAACTCTAACTGAGCCTATCATGTTCTTTACATCAGAAATTGCAATATAATTTCTGAATGGATTCGGACCTATCTTGATGCCATAATGAGATAAATTGGAAGATGTTGTCGTAGTGACAGAAATATTGTATATAAATAGGGTGTCGCAATGGGTGTCCATGTTTGGGATGGTCACTGTGGTATCAGAATGTATGAGATACCCTTTAAAATTACTTCCACTGATAAGTTGCGTATCTAATTCAATAGTTGTTTGCTTTACCAAAGTAATGGGTATGGCTACAGTATCCTGATGTTGGTAATCTACGACGGTAGTGACCTCATTTTTCAGAATCGATCCACAATCTTTGTTACCCGGATTGATGGAAAAATAGAGATAGGCGGTCTGATCTGGAGTTAGATTGATGTTTGGAAAATGAAAATCCATGCTATAAAGAGCAACACTAGGGCCTGTGGCTCTTCTCGCTTTCACCGGATGACTACTTAATTCAAGCATTCCGCTGTTTACATTAAAATCGTTAATATCACAGTAAAATTGAAGATCTAAAATGGTATCAGCGGTGGTATTGGTATAGCTTAGATAAAATAGGATTCTTTCATTATTTCTGACCTCAGATTCCGAGCCAGAAAAGGATCGAACACCAAATCTATCTTGATTCATATCGTAGTACAGGGTCCTGGTATTTAGATAATTGGGATTATTGGTCACTGCATCACCGCTGATATGAAGTTGTATCATTAGGCTGTCCGATGCAGAGGCATTATCTACGGAGAACTTTAATGTATCCATATACCAGTTGAAAGGTTCAAGATTGGCAATGGGCAATTGCCAAACCCGACCATTATTGTCGGCTTGAATGATTCGGTCATCAGAGAAAGTTAGTGGTATGTTACTTGCTAATTCTACCTTACCTGCCGTGACTTTATCGCGCCCGTGACTCCAATACTTAATATGTAAATCTGGTGTGGGTGAATTTTTTGAGAATGCTCCCTGAATACCTAGACCTGATTCTTCTGAAGGGAAGACCGTGATCTTAACAGAATCTGAATGTTCCGCTTCTAGAATGCAGTGGTCATACCCAAATGTATTTGAATTAATTGAAAAAGATCCCCCACTCTGGAAGCCAAAGATATCCAATGAACCCTCCTCAGGTAGCGATGTCTGTATGTTACCTAAGTTAATTAACCAGTTATTAGTGAATGTGCTTGCTGTACCGATTTGACAGTGATCAGATGAGAGGTTTACCTTCACATTGTAATACCGCGGATTGGAATATGGATATACAGAAGTGTTACTAAAACGAGGGTAGTAATTGTTAGCATCTTTGTAATCGAACGCAAATACATAGTCTTGTCCACGTTGCTGCATTATCCTATCATAGGCTCTCAAGTCATATGGGCACGTGCGGAGGATAGGATTTGGTATTAGAATTGGTCTTTGCCCACAGTTATCCATACCGACAAAAAAAAGGAATTCCTGAGATGACTCATAGGAATTGATCACTCCGGTAAATAAAAGTGAGTCATCCCTGTAACTAATAGATTTAATATATGGAGTCTGTTGTGTGAATTCACTACTACAGTGAAAAAATTCGTAGTTATCTTTTGAAATTAGATTTAGGTCATTGTCAAATTCAAGCAGCTGATAAGTATAGTCGCTGTATGACCGATCTTCAGGATCTGGTTCATACACGAGGTAGTTCCCATCGTTTTTCTTGAAAATCTCGACTCCTCCTTCACCATAACCAAAGGGAGTGGATTTTTCCCACATCTTGTTACCCTCAGGGTCTAATTTGATAAAAACAAGTTCTCGGGAAGTGAAGTCAAACGCTGAAATAATGAATCCACCATCAGTATGGAATATTAGCTGTTCACTCGTAACGAGGTGATAAATGGATTTGTCAATGTAAGTTGTCCAGAGAATATCTCCTTCGATATTCATCTTGGCTACGATCGATTTGCTCCGAAAACCACCACCAATTAGAAATTCATTATCATTCAACTCAAGAAATGTATAAGAGTAACCCCCATAGTTTAGCGTAGTCCTCCACTTTTCTTTGGCAAATCGATCGCGACATATTACGGTTGTTTGATCTTCTCTTGTAGAATATGCTCCAATCAGATCTCCTGTGTTAAACATACTGTACATCGCTGCAGAGGAATCTCGAATTACCCACTCAATTTGTTTGATTTTGTTCAGTTTGAATTTATAGGGAATGCCAGATTCGGTTTCAACGGCTATAATGTTTCCTCTATAGGCCTGGGTCATAAATTCCAGGCAACTAGATTCACCGTAGGGCCTGATATCAACGAAATCCTGAGCTGAGGAATGCAGCTTAATAGTAATAAGAAGTAATAGTATTAGATGGCGTTTAGTATTCATGGAGCAATGGTTTCCGATAAACAGTTGCATCACTCTAAAACAAAAATTGTGACAATTCTGCTAAGTCAGCTAGTAATTATTCACATAGATCGGCCTTTTTAAAGTTGCATGGAGCAATTAGTATCCTAGTCCATTGCCTGGATTTCTCCAGTGCCTTACATAGGCTTCAGCGAATTCATAACCGCCTTCTTTGCCACGAAATACCTCCATTCGCCCGTGATCATTGGGGTAGTATTCCCTGATTTTTTGACTTTCGTGGGCAAAACAGGCGTCGTGCTTGATATTGAG
>JAUILM010000064.1 GCA_030432855.1 Bacteroidia bacterium | reverse complement strand
GGATATGCCACATCACCATCCTCCTTCTGTATCTCACCTTCCTGACTCCGCCTTTGATCTTCCAAAGACTTGACATCTTCTTTGAGATAGTACGTGATAATTGCCTCTGGTCCCAGGTTTTCTCCCAGATAATAATTATCTCCCTGAAATGATTTACCTGGGAGTCCCAGTGGGTATGACCATTCCCAGAGATCTGCATCGCGAGTTTCAAATAATGCAGCCTCTGCCAAGAGAATCTCCTCATCCAGATTTCTCAGACTTGAGTAGTCATCCAGTACATAAAAACCTCTGCCGAAGGTACCCAGCACCAGATCGTTTTCACGTTCCTGAATGGCAATATCTCTGACGGCAATGGTAGGCAATCCATTCTTAAGCTGCTTCCAGCTCTCACCGCCTTCATTTGAGAAATGAACTCCAAACTCCGTTCCCACGAAAAGCAACTTCGGATCAACATGATCCTCCTCGATAGCATACACGGATCCTCTCTCCGGAAGCCCCTCACTAATGCTCACCCATGACTGTCCGTAGTCGGATGACTTAAACACATAGGGCTTAAAATCTCCATACTTATGATGATTAAATGCAACATAGATCACACCAGCATCGTGATGTGAAGCCAATACCTCATTGACATAGCTGGTATCAGGAGCATCCGGAATGACAATACTGGACCACGAAGCTCCTCCATCGCGGCTCAACTGTACGAGACCATCATCGGTGCCTACCACCAGCAGATTTTGATCCAGAGGAGACTCACTAAAAGCGACAATAGTGCCATAAGGAGATGTCGATCCGTTTTTTGCAACCGCATCAATACCCCAGATTCTTCCCATGACCTTCAGCTCATTTCTATTGATTTGTTGTGTGAGGTCATCACTGATCACCGTCCAGCTATTCCCACGGTCATCTGATCTGAAGACCTTGTTTGCACAAAAATAAAGGCGTCCATCCACGTGATTGCTCACCTCTAAGGGAGCATCCCAGTTCCAACGATACGCCGCTTCATCAGGTCGTTCCTTTGGCTTAATACCCAATTCCTCACCAGTGGCCTTATCATAGCGTACCAGATAACCATACTGAGACTGTGCATAGATCACATTGGGATTCTTCGGATCTATCTGTGTCTCGAAACCATCACCACCGTGTGTCACAAACCAATCCGTATTGGCAATACCATTATCGCTGATGGTCCTCGAGGGGCCTCCCATACTGAAGTTATCCTGGGTACCTCCGTAGATATTATAGAATGGCTCCGCATTATCTACAGAAACTTTATAGAATTGTGTCACCGGCAGATTGGCGCGGAACAACCAGGTCTTTGCATGATCCCATGTTTCATAAATTCCACCATCACACCCTGCCATGAAGTGATCGGTATCTTCCGGATCAATCCAGATGCAATGATTATCTACATGTTTAAAATCTTCTCCCACATTGCTGAAAGTCTTTCCCCCATCTACCGAAAACTGCATCCAGGTATCCATAGCAAATAACTTGTCACGATCTTTCGGATCGGCAATGATTTCCTGATAATAGTTGCCACTTGAGCTGTATCCTCCTCTTTTATGCCAACTGGCACCCCGATCGGTGGAACGATACAGACCACCCTTACCTTGAGCCGCCTCCACAATGGCATAGATGTATTCAGGGTCCGCAGGGCTGATCGATAGACCAATTCTGCCCAGATCTACGGAAGGAAGCCCTTTCTGCGCCTTCTCCCAATTTTGCCCACCATCTACTGTCTTATAAATCCCTGATCCGGGTCCTCCTCCCAGATAGGTGAAGACATGTCGCCTTCTTTGAAAAGCCGTTGCATACATAACGTCAGGATCTCTTGGATCCATTACAATTTCATTGACTCCGGTATGCTCATCCAGTTCAAGAATGAGATCCCAGGTTTCCCCTCCATCCATCGTTTTGTACACGCCCCGATCACCACCGGCACTCCAGAGGGGACCAATCGCTGCCACATATACAATGTCACTATTCTCCGGATGTACAATGATCGAACCGATATGCTCTGATTCTTTCAGTCCCATGTGTTTCCAGGTACTGCCTCCATCATCGGATCGATAGATACCATCCCCATAGGCCACACTCCTTTGATTATTGTTTTCTCCCGTACCTACCCAAATTGTATTGGGGTTGTTGGGATCCATGGTGACTACACCAATGGAGTAGCTGCCCTGTTGGTCGAAAATCGGTTCAAATGTAGTACCGGCATTTATAGTCTTCCAGACACCTCCCGAGGATACTGCCACATAGTAGATCTTTTCATTTTCAGGGTGTACCGCAAAGTCAGAAATTCTACCCGACGTCAATGCTGGGCCCACACAACGAAATGTAAGTCCGGACATACTGGTTTTTTCAAGCAGAGACTGGACGGTGTCCTGCTTTGGTGCTTCATTATCATTATTTCTCTTTCTCTGAGCAAATAATGAACAAACCGCGAACACGAAAATGATACTGAATGAAAGGAAGGATCGATGCATAGCTACTTGATTAGTTGACATAGTCATATGTAGAATAGGCTAAAAATAAGAAATGCTGAATCCATGGAGCCAAGATCCTATCCAATTTTACGCTATCTTACGATATAGCTCACCGGATTTCTATTTCATAAAAGTTATAATGAACTATCATGTCAAATGTTGAGCTAAGTCATATTGTTCCCATACTCCCCACCCCAGACATTGAGCAGACACTCCATTTCTATGTGCATATCCTTGGATTTGAAAATGACTGGAATTGGGAGAACAATACAATGATCCGGGTAAAACGTGGATCTATCACTCTCATATTTGAAAAGAATGAAAATCCAACAACAAAGATCAAAGGAATGGACTTCATGCTGTTCCTCAGCTGCATTGACAACTTTTACAATGAGGTCCGAGATAAGGTGAAGCTTACAGACGACCTTGAAGATAAACCCTGGGGATTGCGAGAATTTGCTATACAAGATAACAATGGGATCTTCCTCCGCTTTGCAGAGAGTATTCAAATGCTGGCATCCAAATAAACTCGGACTACTCAATAAATTCTATACAATAGATCATGGGCAGATAATTGCTGACCACATCCCAACTTTCTCCTTCATCGGCAGACGAGAATAAGTTGCCGGTTGTTGTACCAAATAGAAGGTCATTCCCCTGTGACACCAGAGCATGGCGATAGACAATGTCATAGCAATGTTCCTGAGGTAGTCCGGTCCGAAAATCGGTCCAGGTCTTTCCTCCATCATCCGTGCGCGATATGCATAATTTCTTATCGATTGCTACACGAATTTCATCGCTCTGAGCGGGTGCTACCCATGCACGCTCCGGATTTTCTTCATGTACTGCCAGAGCGAATCCAAAGAACGCCGGGCCACCTTCCTGAGAAACTTCCTGCCAGAGCTCACCACCATTGGTCGTCCTGAAAATGCCACAGTGGTTCTGCTGCCACATTACATCTGGTTGCGCCGCACAAAATTTCAGGATGTGAGGATCGTGTCCAATTTCCATCTCCGGATCGGGTAAGAAGGTTGCATTCAGACCCTTGTTGCGATGTGTCCAGGTACTGCCCCCGTCTTCCGACTTAAAAACTCCGGCACAGCTGATACCTATATAGATATGTTCATTGTTTCGCGGATCAATCAGTATGGAGTGGATCCCCGGATTGTCCCGACCTCCACCAAACCACTGTTCCTTGCGGGAAGGATGGTCCCAAAGACTTTGCACAAGATGTGCTCCATCCTCCAGTGATCCATTGCGATGAAACAGCCCTCCGGGTTCTGTACCAATGTATAGTTTATGATCCGTACCAGATAGACTATTGGCAAATGCCCAAATGTAATTGAGCTTGGCGGGTACACCGTCCTTCACCTCGGCACCTTCCGGATATTTAGGAGCCTCAACTTCTGTCCAGGAGTTCCCTTCATCAGAAGAAACCTGCAGTTTGCTTCCCCAATGTCCATGATCCAGTGCTGCCCACCAATCGCCGTTCTGCGTATCCTGATAGACCATGTTGACCGGAATGCCCGTAAAGAAATCATCAATAATCTTCCAATGAGAACCTTTCTTTTGAAGAACCAGCAATCCCTTCCGGGTACCCACTAAAGCACGCTCGCTCATAATCTTGTGTTTTAAGAGGTTAAAATTATCACCCACCAGAAAGGGCCTGCATGATATATATCTCATCCTGGTCGGTGATCTTATCCTGCAGGTGCGTCCGATCCTTTATGAGGCTATTCTGAATGAAAATATTTACGTGTTTCCTAAGCTGGCCATGTTCATCCACGATGTAATCTTTGAGACCCGGATATTTATCCTCCAATCCCTGTACGATTTCAGCGATCGTACTACCTTCCAAATGCAAGGGTTTCAAATCAGGATAGAACCGTCTAAGTGCCTGTGTAAACTTTACATGTGCCATCTCTCTGTGTTTCCTATTCTAAATTATATAAAGTATATGTCTTGCGAAAGGACATTTCTACCAGGGTACTAATTTTTGAACCAAAGTGTTAACTTTAGTAGTCTGGGTAAAACCCATTAAAAAACAAATAAACAAATGAGAATAATTGCATTCCTGGGAATCTGCATTTTCCTAATGTGCTGTGGCAGTAACACAAGTACTGAATCTACATCAGATGCTGAAACAGAAACCATGACTAACAAGTATAAAAGTCTGGGTGAATTGGTAAAAATGGATCCAGGCTTAGATAAGATCATATCACCAGAAGCTGAGATGGAAATTCTTAGTGAAGGATATGACTGGACAGAGGGACCGCTATGGGTGCCCGAACATCAGATGCTTCTCTTCAGTGACATTCCACCAAACTCCATATTTAAGTGGACGGAAGAAGGTGGGGCCGAGCTGTTTCTAAAACCTTCAGGATATACCGGTACAACTCCCCGAGGGGGAGAGCCCGGATCGAATGGCCTAATACTGGATGCTGAAGGTAATCTGGTGCTTTGTCAGCACGGTGATCGGCAAATGGCACGGTATACCGGATCCTGGGATAACCCCTCTCCCTCCTATGAGACCATTGTTGGTCAATATGAAGGTAAGCGTTTCAACAGCCCCAATGATGCCATCTATGCTAGTAATGGAGACCTGTTCTTTACGGATCCGCCGTATGGTCTGGAAGGAAATGTGGATGACCCAGCCAAAGAGATTCCCTTTCAGGGGGTATATCGATATAGTGCCGATGGAGAACTGTTTTTGCTAACTGACAGCATCACCAGACCCAATGGAATCGGACTATCACCCACTGAGGATAAACTCTATGTCGCAAGTTCCGATCCCAACAAAGCCATATGGGTGGTCTATGATCTGAACAATGGTCAGATAAGTAATGGAAAGATCTTTCATGATGCCACCGATCTGGTCGGTGAGCAGAAAGGCCTGCCGGATGGACTGGCGGTACATAGCAATGGGACCATCTTTGCGACCGGCCCGGGTGGAGTATATATCTTTTCACCCGAAGGTAAAGTACTGGGAAAACTCATGACGGGTCAGGCTACTTCTAACTGCACCATTGATGAGGAAGGTAAGGTCCTTTATATTACCGCTGATATGTTCCTCGTGCGCATTAAGCTGGCTGTGTAGGTAGATCAAGTTAAGGGTAAGTTCACACCATTATTCTTTTATCATCCCTTACATTTACAGACAAATGTAAGGTACCATCAATGCATATTTTAATCACGGGAGGATGTGGTTTTGTGGGCAGTCATTTATGCAGAGCCCTAAAGACGAGATTTCCAGGCTACAAGATCACGGCCCTGGATAATCTGGTAAGAAAGGGTGCAGAACTGAATGTACCTCTACTTCAATCCATGGATATCGAGATTGTACAGGGTGATATCCGGTCCCGGGAGATTTTTGCAAAAGTGAATTCCTTTGATGTTATGATTGATGCAGCAGCCGAACCCTCTGTCCTGGCAGGTACTCAAGGAGATCACCGGTATCTCATTGACAATAACTTCAATGGCACACTAAACTGTCTGGATGCCTGTACTCAAAATAAGGCCCGGTTAATCTTTATTTCGACAAGTCGAGTGTATCCATATGCAAGCGTGAATAAGCTTCCCTTTGTGGAAGAAACTACACGGTACACTTTTACGCCCTCCGCTGTCGAAGGGTATAGTGAAAAAGGTATCGCCGAAAGTTTTGATACTCATGGCGCAAAGACATTCTATGGTGCCTCGAAATTTGCTTCAGAAGTACTGATCGAAGAATACCGCACCGCCCTGGGTCTTGAAGCCATCATAAATCGTTGCGGTATCATTGCAGGACCGGGACAAATGGGAAAGGTAGATCAGGGTGTAGCGGTGTACTGGGCGGCTGCGCACTTTTGGAAAAAACCGCTGGCATACTTTGGATTTAACGGATCGGGAAAGCAGGTACGAGATTTCCTGCACATCAAAGACCTGGCAGCACTCATCATCAGACAAATAGAAGACCCTTATCTGTTCAAAGATGCTTATTATCAGGTAGGAGGAGGATTACGAAATACACAGTCCCTCCTAGAGCTGACCGATATTTGTCAACGCATCAGTCAGCATAAGATACCTGTCGGGACACGTCTTGAAAATCGTTCCGGAGATATCCGCATTTACTATAGTGACAATGATCTGATAGAAGGTCGGTGTGGGTGGAAACCGACCCTGGGTCCTGAGGAAATCCTGTCTGATATCTTCAATTGGATTCATAGGGAAGAAGATAAATTGAGAAACGTACTAATTTAGCGCGATGAAAACCGCGATTATCACAGGCTCAGCTGGTTTGATCGGAAGTGAGAGCGTGCGCTACTTTGCTCCCTCGTTTGATCTTATTATTGGAATAGACAACGACTTCCGGGCTCGTTTTTTTGGTAAGGAGGCTTCCGTAAATTGGAATAAGCAGCTACTGACTCGAGAAATAGACAACTATCGCCATCTTGATGTGGACATTTGCGACCAGGATGAGATCCATAAGATCTTTGAAGATCACGGCAGTAACGTTGAATTGGTCATCCATACAGCAGCACAACCCAGCCATGACTATGCGAGTACAAATCCCAGGTTGGATTTTGCGGTGAATGCAACAGGGACACTGAACCTCCTGGAATCTTGCCGAAAACATGCACCTGAGGCGGTCTTCATCTATACTTCCTCCAACAAAGTCTATGGTGATCGTCCAAATCTCTTACCTCTCCTTGAGCAAGAGACACGATATGAACTTGAGTTTGGACACCCCTACGCCAGTAAGGGTATAAGTGAGCGTATGCGGATCGATCAGACCTTGCATTCAATTTTTGGAGCCAGTAAGGTAGCAGCCGATATCATGGTGCAAGAATATGGGCGGTATTTTGGCATGAATACAGGTGTATTCAGAGGAGGTTGTCTGAGCGGACCGGCACATTCCGGTGCGAAGCTCCATGGATTTCTGGCCTATCTGATGCGATGCATCATCTTCGAAGAACCTTACACCATCATCGGACACAAGGGAAAACAGGTGCGGGATAATCTACATAGCAAGGATCTGGTGCGGATGTTTGACTACTTCCGAAAGAAACCCAGAGCGGGTGAAGTCTACAATGCCGGGGGTGGAAGATCCTCTAACATCAGTATGCTGGAAGCAATCAAAATGGGAGAGGAAATCACCGGAAAGCAGCTACAGGTCTCGTATGAGGAGACGGCACGCCGGGGAGATCATCGATGGTGGATATCTGACACCACCAAGTTTGAGACGCACTATCCAGGTTGGTCTGTGACTATCGGTATTGAAGAGATTATGCAGCAGTTGTCTGAGAGCCTGGTTGAGCGAAGAGAAGCATCTTCTGTAAAGTGAACCTGAATGTAGTCATACCGGCATACAATGAGGCAGAATCTCTACCGCATACTCTTACAGATTTACATAAAGCACTGACTGATGCCAGCATCCCCCATGAGATCATCATAGTCAATGACCATTCGACTGACAACACGGTAGATATAGTGAAAGAACTCTCGATTAAAGTACCCACCGTGCATCTCATTGACAATCCATACAGCAACGGATTTGGATTTACAGTGCGGGCCGGGCTGGAAGCCTGCAAGGGTGACTGTATAGCAATCATGATGGCCGACATGTCTGATTCACCCGCTGACCTGGTACGGTTTTACCAGGAGATGGTTGCTTCTGGAGTCGATTGTGTCTTTGGGAGTCGATTTACCAAAGGTGCAACTGTTCGTGATTATCCCAGGATCAAACTTATGCTAAATCGAGTGGCCAACAATCTGGTCAGGATCGTATTTGGTATAAAGTATAACGATGTCACTAATGCATTCAAGCTCTACCGTCGATCCACAATCGAAGGACTCAAGCCTTTTCTTTCTCCTCAATTTAATCTTACTTTAGAACTTCCCCTAAAGGCTATTGTTAGGGGATACAGCTATCGGGTACTACCCAATGACTGGACGAACCGGAGATTTGGAAAGTCTAACTTGAGAATCAAGGAAATGGGAAGCCGTTATTTCTTCATCTTCCTGTACTGCCTGATAGAAAAGTATTTTTCCAAAGGAGACTATGAAAAACCGAATACCTAATACAATGCACTTTTTTCGGTTGATTCATTGATTCCCAGAAAGCAATTTTGCTTTCAAAAAGGAGTATGGAGATGATAAGCATAGATACAGCAGACCGATGGTATCAGGCATTGCTTGAAAAAGATGAGAACTATGAAGGTGTTTTCTTCGTAGGTGTCAAGTCAACAGGTATTTTCTGTCGACCCGGGTGTCCGGCGCGAAAGCCTAAGCGATCCAATACCTCATTTTTTCAGACGGCAAAAGAAGCCATGGCACATGGTTTCAGACCTTGTAAAAGATGTCACCCCTTGACAAATCGCAGTGAGACCCCCCCCTGGATCAATTCCTTGATCAGGGAGGTAGAGGGTAATCCCGACCAGCGAATCACAGATGCAGAGTTGGAGCGAAGAAATTTAAGTCCTCTCAAATTACGCCGATGGTTTAAGCAAAATCGTGGAATGACCTTTCATGCTTTCCAAAGATCACTGGCGCTGCAAAATGCACAACAAAACCTCCTGAAGGGTGCAAAAATTTCCAGTGTCG
Source organism: Bacteroidia bacterium (assembly GCA_030432855.1). GTDB lineage: Bacteria > Bacteroidota > Bacteroidia > Chitinophagales > Saprospiraceae > JABDMH01. Next base: position 4,328 of record JAUILM010000064.1, on the reverse strand, counting down.
CCTACAATCATGGTTATAATTCGCTCAGTGGATTTACTGATGCCTATAAACGAAGTACGGGAACTTCGCCTAGCAGTAGCAAACCTTGCATCTATACCCATCAGCTTTCCACACCTCTAGGACCTATGATTGCCGGCATGTATGATCAAAAGCTAGTGATGCTGGAATTTAAATCAGATCAACGAGTGGAGAAGCAGATGCTCCGGATAGGTAATCAACTTAAAGCCGCTAGTATTGAGGGTCCGGGACATCTGTTCCAGGATGTCAGAGAGCAACTTGATCTGTATTTTCAGGGACTGTCAAACAGCTTTGACTTACCCTTACTAATGGTCGGTTCCGCCTTTCAACAGAAAGTATGGAATGCTCTACTTGAAATCCCGGCAGGTACGACACAATCTTATGAAGAGATAGCACGCCATATCAAACATACCAGGGCGGTGCGAGCGGTCGGCACGGCCAATGGAGCCAATGCGCTTGCCATTGTCATCCCTTGTCATCGAGTAATCGGCAAAAATGGAAAACTCACCGGATACGCAGGCGGCCTGGCTCGCAAAGAGTGGCTGTTAAAACATGAGGAGAAAGCTTTTAGGAGCGTTAAGAACCTATTAAAAGTGGATAAATCTTAAAGGGAATTGGTCTCTAATCAAACTACTTGTCAGGATCCTGCGTTACATCCCTCGGTAGACATTAATACAATACTATGCGATTCTTAACCATGATTTTGGCTCTTACAATAGCCACTTCTCCAATCCAGGCACAACTGGGAAACCTTCTGAACAAAGCAAAAGACGCTCTATCTGGCACCGGCCTGACAGATGATGAAATAGGAATGGGACTGAAAGAGGCCCTCAATATTGGTACCGGTGAAGCCGTCGATTTTTTATCCGCCGAAGATGGATTCTATAAATCTGCCTACCAGATTGCGTTGCCAGAGGAAGCTCAGACTGTTGTAAAAAAACTATCGATGGTGCCGGGTTTTAATGATCTGGAGACAAAACTAATCGAACGAATGAACCGCGCAGCTGAGCTCGCTGTCGTGAAAGCCAAGCCGATTTTCGTTTCAGCTATCAAGAATCTCACTTTCAAAGATGTGACCAACATATTGATGGGTGAAAAAGATGCTGCCACCCAATACCTGGAGCGAACTACCAAGGAACAACTATATGGTGAATTCCAACCTATCATCGCAGCAGCATTGGATGAAGTGAATGCCCGGAGCTTGTGGAAAGAAGCCGTAACGGCCTATAATAAGCTACCTCTGGTTAAAAAGACAAATCCTGACCTTGATGATCACGTCACCAACAAGTCGTTAGATGGTGTATTCGGACTGATCGAGAAGAAGGAGGAAGGTATCCGAACAGATGTGTCTCAACGATCATCTGACATACTTCAGAAGGTATTCTCCAAGCAGGATAAATAGACCACTTCCATACCGCCAAAGTCCAAATAGTCTGCAGTTATACATGTACCATATCGGTTACATGTTGTCCCGTGGCGATTAAGAGCCTATAAATGATAAGAATGCCTGAAGCGTTGGCGTTATTATTGTTGGTACGATCAATAGGCTTACTGATATTATAAAAGAATTGGATATTTGTCCAATTGAAAATACGAAGCATTTATGCACAGACTATTTACAATCTTTCTGGCAGGTTTACCCTTTCTACTGATGAGTCAGGAGACCATGCGTGTGGAGCGATGCACGGCGATCGACCCCGATTCACCAGTATCCAATGTTTATATCGATGATGCAGATGAGAAGTGGGTAAGCAATGGTCAGGGACTTTTTCAGGTACATGCAGCAGATCTGGCTACACAAATCGTTCTCGCACCTGATGAGATTTCTGTGCTACAGTTACCTGGTGGAAATGCTGATATCAGAATCCCGAAAGATGCCATAAATAATGCACTGGACGGTGCTCTTAGTGAAACAAATAAAATAAGTGCTGCCTACTATAATGAGGTACAGGATCACCTATGGATCGGTACTACGGAGTCTGGAGTCTACTTGTTTCGCACACAACCTCAGCTGAGGGAAATTAAGGAGATCAAACGTCGCATGCCTAAATTGAGGTCCAACAAAATCAACAGTATCTACGTAGATGGCGATGAGGACCTGCACTTTATATGTACAGATGAAGGTGTGGTGGTAGGTAAAGGGGGTCGTTGGGGACTAGAAGAAAGGTACTTCTCTTTTCAGGCCATCGCACATCGGGGCAAAGAAGTGTGGTTGCTCGCTGAAGATCTTATTTGGATCGTGGATGGAGACAAACAATGGAGATCACTCTCGATCGATTTGGAAGAAGTACAGGGTGAGATCAAAGACATTGCACTGGATAAGAATGGAAAATTGTGGATTGCTTCGGAATATCTGACAGTCTTTGACATAGAAAATGAACGTTATAAAATTTTTGATGGAGCCGACTATTTCACCAGTAATGATGTGAATACTTTGTCAGCTGACCGCACTGGTGCCATCTGGGTAGGTACACAGGATAAGGGTCTTTACCTTATTGAAGAAGAATCTGCGATGACAGTCACAGTGCTGTTGGACAATCCGCTTTCTTGCGATCCACAGGTGAATGATGCCTCACTCATAGTGAAGATCAATGGAGGCCAACCTCCGTACAATTATCAGTGGGGCTCCGATGCCTTATCGGGCAACGAAGTGGCAAACCTTGGACCGGGACTGTATCAGCTAACGGTGACAGATAGTAAAGGCATCGCCAAGTCCACTACGGGTGAAGTACCAGATACCCGATTAAAACTCGCAGTTTCACAAGATCAATCTGTGGGGCCAGATGGTGAAGCGCGCGGAAGTGCCAACGCAGAAGTAGAAGGAGGCAAGCCCAGGTTCATATATCAGTGGGACAACGGAGAAATGGGTCCCAGGGCCGAGCGACTCACAGCGGGGATGCATCATGTCACGGTGACTGACGCCAATGGTTGTCAGGCGCAGGCCAGCATCGAAATTGGCAGAGAGATTGGCGATCTGATGGTTAATTTGGAAAAAACCAGTGAAAGCAATTGCGCTGATGATCAATCCAATGCAGTGGCAGCCACCGTATCGGGTGGTTTGGGACCGTACACCTATAATTGGAGTGAAGGGACCGTACAGGGAAGTTCCGCCTCCGGGCTGGCAGCCGGAACATACCGTGTGACCGTCACCGATAGCCAGGGAGCTACCGCCGAAGCTTCAGTCAATTTTACTGAAGTGTCTGCCATGGAGTTGGAGGTAACCGCCAACAGTCAGGCAGATTTGGATGGTAAGAATGGTGCAGCTATCGTCCGTGTGACGGGTGGAAATGGTCGAATGACTTATGCCTGGGACAATGGTGAGAATAAAGCCAGAGCCAGTGAGCTGGATGCCGGGATGCATACGGTGACTGTCACAGATGCCAGTGGATGTACCGCAGTAGGACAGGTAGAAATCACACAGGAAATCGGCGTGCTAGCTGTCAGGATCGAAAAAAGAAATGAAAGTAAATGCGCTGAAGACGGACTCAATGAAATTGTCGCTTCAGCCTCCGGGGGTGTAGAGCCCTATAACTTTACCTGGAGTGACCCCAATCTGCAGGGCCTGGAACATAAGGGTCTGGCTGGGGGAACATACTTCATTACCGTGACGGATGCCGAAGGCAATACGGCTGAACAATCCGTCCTACTTCGAGAACCTGCGCCACTAGAGATCGAAGCCAGAGTGAATGCTGCGGCAAGTACGGGAAATAGTGACGGAAGAGCCTCGGTAACCGCAAAAGGAGGTACCGGCAACTATCAATATCAATGGGACAATGCGGAAAGTAGAAATGAAGCAACAGCACTTAGTCCCGGGCAACATACGGTAACCGTGACAGATGACGCTGGTTGTACAGAGACGGCCACGGTAGAAATCACGGAAAACATCCTGGCTTTGGCGGTCAATCTGGACAAGGTAAATGACAACAATTGCTTTGGAGAAAATAATGGAGAAATCTCGGCATCCGTACAGGGTGGAAAAGGACCCTTCACCTATACCTGGAATGATGCCACATTGAGTGGTGAACGTGTTAACCAACTGGCTGGTGGCACCTATAGCCTGACGGTGACTGATGCGGTAGGTAACGAAGCGAATGCTTCAGTAACTATAGCCGATCCGGTTGCACTGGAGGCTCAAATCGTGGAGCAAAGAGGAGTAACCGACGAAACCACAGATGATGGAAGAGCAGAGGTGGAAGTGTCAGGAGGAACAGCTCCTTACTCGTTTCTATGGGACAACCAATCGACGGAGCAAAAAGTGGAAAACCTTACTTATGGTAACCACCATGTCACGGTAACCGATGCAAATCGCT
>JAUILM010000897.1 GCA_030432855.1 Bacteroidia bacterium | reverse complement strand
TGCCACAGCCACCAATGCGCTTGGGTGCGAGTCCTCAAACACCTCTAATGTATCTGAGGACTCGCACCCAAGCGCATTGGTGGCTGTGGCAGAGTATATTCCGGCTGACAGAACACTGATTTGTTCACCCTGTCCTGATCCGAGGATTTCTCCGTTTTCCGTTAGCCACTGTACCTGAATTCCGCTTCCAGTATTTGCGTCAAGTGTGATTTGGTCGCGGCATCCCAGGTTTATGTCTGCACCCAGATTGATAGTGGGTAGTTGAACATCAACTTCCACTTCTATAATGCTGGTGCTCACACAGCCCAATTCATTAGTGGCAGTGGCCGTGTAGAGACCCGGCTCGTTCACCCTTATCGTTGAACCCAGCGTATTGCCAAGAATATTTCCATCCAGTGTGAGCCAGTTTACTGTTGTACCTGATTCCACTCCTGATGAAAGTGATATCTCAGAATGGCAGCCCAAATTAGCCGTGGCATCGAGGTTTATTTCTGGAAGCTGAATTTCCTGGATGATTTCAATTACCTCCGAATGGGTACATCCTGTATTGGTATTTAAAGCAATAGCGGTGTACAGTCCGGGTGCCCCCACCGTTAGGTTCGCGCTCGTAGCGCCACTAAGTATGGTTCCATTTAGAGTTTGCCATGTCAGGGAGATCCCACTTTCAATATCTGCTGAGATGGTCAACTCGTCACGGCATCCCATGTTCATCGATTCAGCAATACCGATGGTGGGTAACTCGATGTCGGCTGTCACCTCAATCTGGTCTTGCGAGGAGCATCCATTGGCGTCTATCACGTCAATCAAGTAGAGGCCAGGACTGGATACCGTCGCAACTAGACCATTCGTGTTGTCAATATCTCCATCGTCAGTGGACCAGTTTATGATGTTTCCGCCCGCACCGCCAGTCAAGGTGGCGGAGATGTCCAGGAGGTCAAGGCAACCGAGGGAAACAGAGGCTGCCACATCTACATTTGGATCGGGGATTTCTTCAATAGTAAATGATTCTTCCTGGGTGCATCCATTCTCATCGGTAATGGATATAGTGTGGAGCCCGACTTCGAGTTCTACAAACTCATCAAGCTGTAAGGTAGCCACTACTCCATCCAAAAGGGACGATAGTAACCCGGTACCACCCGTAACAGAGATTTCTACACCTCCATTTTGATTGTTACAGTGGACATTAGTGACATCTGCATCGATGTCGATGGCTGCCGGACTTCCAATAGAAAAACTTAAGGTATCGAATTCATTGGGACCTAGAAGGGGGTCCAACTCAACATGGATTTGATAGTTTCCGGATGCGAGATCATCAAAATGGACCAGGCCGGCGATCAAACCTCCCCGACTATCCATTTCTGAACCTCCCTGCATTAATTGTATCTGGAAGGATCCAAGGCCTACTAATAAGAGGGATGCCGATCCATCTTCCATGCCCGGACAGGACACATCTGAAGTGGCATCGATCGAAATTAGTGCCTGACTTTCAATAGGTTCACAAAATACTTCAACGGGCTTCCAGCATAGCAGTAGCAAGGTAACTAAGTGTAATACTCTCATCATGTATGTTTTTCGAAATTCTGAAATCTCCCGTGGACTTGTGCATTTCTAGTGGAGATTCATGACTACTCGTAGCTCGAATAGTCAATTCCTCAAAAGCATACTAATAAACTTCAATAATTAATGATCGGAACAATGGTCGAACGGAAAAACGATGGATCTAGAGAGCTGTGTATTTTATCATCGATGAATTGACAATGTATATCATTTCATCAACAAATTCAACACAAGTCAATTATTTTGTAGTTTTATTTACAGACAAATTATATTCTGTAGGGTAATTGTAGGGGGTGGGTGAGACTAATGGTTGATTTGTGGAATCTCGTGACTGAGACAATGTAAAGTCCCGAACCCCCAAACCAGGTCTAAAGCATGAATTCCAATTATATCATAGTCCGACATTACCTCAGAAATAATTCCTAAGGCCTTACGATCATTGGGATCATTAAAAGTTGGAACGAGAATTGCATTGTTAAGAATTAAGAAGTTAGCATAACTGGCTGGTAATCTAATGCCCTGATAAATAATGGGTTGCGGCATGGGCAGTTTTATAACATTTAATTTTCTTTTTTCTGGAAGGTTTTCTCCCTCCAGTATTTCAAGGTTTGTTTTCAGAATCGAATAATTTTCATCCCTTTTGTTTTTTTCTTCAACTACCAGTACGGTATCTTCATTTATAAATCTGCAGATGTCATCCACATGTCCATGAGTGTCATCTCCTACTATCCCTTTATCCAACCATATTGTTTTCCTAATTCCCAGTACCTCCCGAAATACATTTTCATAATCCTTTTTGGTATAGCCTGCATTTCTCACCTGTATATCGGGATCCAACAAACATTCTTTAGTTGTAATTAATACACCTTTTCCATTGCAATCGATTGCACCACCCTCCAGGGTGATATATTTATTTTTATAG
>JAUILM010000896.1 GCA_030432855.1 Bacteroidia bacterium | reverse complement strand
AGTAATGGAGCCAATTTCAAATAGCTTATTATGATTACTGGTTTCGATTACCCCATCATCTGTGACCTGGATTCCGACTTTTACCAAATCTCCATCTGTGAGGATTCCCACACTTAGCTCTGTACCTGTTGGCATCGACTTGCACTGTGACGCAACCAGCTCCAGAAGATCCTGACAAAGTATGGGTGTCAAAGGATACAAGTATAGAAGGGTAAAGATCACTAGACTTTCCCATCGTGGCATAGAGAGCTTTTTCATAAAGATAGAACGATTTTGTACTCATGGAAATTTGAAGACGTGGACTATTTTAGGGCAAATCGTATTTCTGCCAATTATGTTAAATAAGTATCAATTGTTGATATATCAATATAATTCTTCTAGATTTGGTTCCAAATGTGAGCAATGGCTACTAAAGACGATTTAGCGCAGGTGGTGTTATTCCAGCTTGATCAGACCTCCAGGAAAGCTAAGCAGTATTCGCAAAAGGCTTTTGATGAGAAGGGTTTGGACATTACTATTGACCAATGGGTCCTTCTAAAAATCATTGAAGCCGGAGATCGTTTGTCCCAGCGAGAATTGGCTGAAAATGCTCTTCGTGATCCTGCTGCTATTACTCGCACATTGGATGTACTGGAGCGAAAAGAATTAGTGGAGCGAGTCAGTATTGCCGGTAATCGTCGCAAGTATGAAATACAGCTGTCATCAAAGGGTGAAGCTTTTGTTCAGGACAACATGGAATTGGTGAGAAATCATCGTAGACAAAGTTTGATGGGATTTACAGTGCAAGAAATCAAGACGCTTAAGTCAATGCTGTCAAGAGTCTACAGGAATATGTCCTAATTTTTTTGTTCATAAAATTGATATATCAACAATTGACGATAGTATGAATAACTCTTTGCTTTCACTTTTATTTGGCCTGTTGCTTTCCAACTTTCAAGCTTGGAACACGGTGAGTAGGAACGGCATGGAAGTCTCGTGGGAACATGTAGGTGATAGGACTCATTTTTCGGTGAAGGCTCCAACAAAAGGCTGGGTTGCGATTGGTTTTAATAAGAAGTCGGATTTGAAGGGTACATTTCTAATCATGTGCCGAATCGTGGATTCCGTAGTGGATGTGGAGCCGCACTATATTTTCGGACCAGGTGATTACAGACCATTAGCTGCTTTGAATCAGAGTGTACCTATCAGGGATATTTCTGGAATCCAGAATGATAATATCTCCAAAATACAATTTTCGATACCCTCCGAAGTAAGTGGCACTTACTCTTGTAGTTTACTCTCGGGAGATACCTATCATATGTTATTAGCATATAGTGTGTCACCTGATTTTCAGCATCATTCGATTATGAGGACCTCCGTCCTGGTGGTCTTGTAAATGCATTTAATGAATCTTTAAAATATTTATTATGAAACATGTTTTTTCAATGGCAATTTTATCCGTCTTATTCACAATGGATGTTATCGCGCAGAGTGATGCCGGTAGAATCAGTAATGTGATTACTCAGTTTTCGAAGGCGGGGGATATGCATGATGTTCCCGTCCTGGATAAACTTTTGGACAACAACTATCGAGTACTAATGAATCGAATGTTTGGTAGTGATAAGGTAGTCGCGCTGCAGAAAAGTGATTATCTCAATAAGGTCTCTTCAAAGGAATTCGGTGGGGACTCACGTACAGTAGAAATAGAGAATTTAGTGATTAATGGTACCACTGCCAGTGTTCAGGTAAACTTTACTGGAGAAAAATTATCCTATCGTTCGATCATAGTCCTGGTCAAAAATGCAGATAATGATTGGAAATTAGTCGCCGACCTGCCCTACATGTCCTAGGAACATGTTGAAAAACCGAGGTTGATGCTGCAGCCGTAAATCATTGAGTCCAATCTGGAAGTGACAATGGCATAAAATGAGCTAGTTTTGGATGAGATTTACTCTTTTCCGAGATGGGGTAATACCTATGTATCATCAGATTGAGGAAAATGGAAAAATCGCCAAAAGAGCCATTTTTTGATTTGATCACCTTTTCGCAGTGGACTCAATAACGTGCCTGACGAGGCGAGATCGAAGGAGACTACCTGTAGGTAATCGACTGACCTGTCTGCCGTGGTGCCCCGTCGCCGAAGCGGCTAGGGTGCATAGGTGACCTGCCAGACAGGGGAACAAATAAGTGAGGTGCAAGGAGAACGGCTGAATAGCTAAAATATGGAGATAAAAATATAGCGTCCCAGCGTGAGCTAAGTATTTCAATAGTTTCCTAGAGATGAATCTTCAGGGAAGTTTTCCTTAAGACTTCCCTGTTTATTAAAAAAGAGCGTTGTGAAAAACGGATCCATGTTGAACAGTTTATAGTCACTTAATTTTCACTTTCATCATTCGCATTTACACTTCTTTAAGGTTGATTAATCTTTTCTTTAGCCGTAAGAGAATCGTACATTAATTGAATGAAATTATACAAGCGACTCTTTTTTCAGACACCCATACTTCTTTTGCTGGTC
>JAUILM010000063.1 GCA_030432855.1 Bacteroidia bacterium | reverse complement strand
TTTCGCCATTCTGGAATGTAATGGCACCATACATCGCACAACCAATACCGTCCACAATAGCACCTTCAGTCATGTTTTTGGCAGCGTCTGGATTAATGACAATGCCACAATCAATGGCCGTGCAAACGCGATCTACTACGGGTGCTCCATTTACCATCTCAATGTCCAACACGTGTGCAGCGTAGGAATTGTGACAAAAGTAGGCAGATACCCCGCGGTGTTTACCAGAACCAGTCGTCCAACCAGATTTATCACGCACTAGTTCCAGGACGCCCGCAAGTCGTTCAGGATCATAATCATTGTCTTCACCCACCGGGTTCTCGATAGCACGCTGTAGCAGGTCCAATCTAAACTGGATAGGATCTTTGCCTATCGCTTCAGCGACCTCGTCGAGAAATGACTGCTCTGCCGCTGCAATAAAGTTAGATCTGGGAGCTCTGAATGACCCTGTAGTAATGTTTGAGTCGAGTATCCAATCTTCCGCCAGGTAATGGTCGACAGCACCTGCCGGGAACCTATTTGCAGCCAATGGACTTTCGGGTATACCACCGGCTCGCACATGAAATCCTACCAGATTATTGGATTCATCAAGGGCAGCACGATACGTTGCCAAGTAGGTAGGTCGGTAAATACCCGACGTCATATCATCCTCTCTGGTATAGATTAGCTTGACGGGTGCTTGTACTTTCTGTGATATGAGGGCTGCTTCGACCAGCCAGTGCGCATAGGATCTGCGACCGAATCCACCACCCAGTCGGGTCATATCGATCTCAATATTTTCGAGAGGAATACCCAGTCTGGCTGAGAGTGTTTGTTCTGTGTATTCGGGTTTTTGCAAGGGCCCTTTCAGAATAGCTCGGTCTGATCGTACATCCGCAAAGAAATTCATGGGTTCCATGCAATTATGGGCAAGGAAGGGTGCGGTGTAAGTACGTTCGATTACCCGGGATGCAGTTTTGAATATCCGGTCAGGATCTCCATCTTTACGCTGAACTGTGATTTCGTGATCAGGTACTGCTTTCATAGCAGCTAGATGCTTTTCAGAGCTCTCCAGTCCCGCTGGAAATTTACGTTTGCTGATATTTCCAAATCGATTTTGCGTCGCTTCATACGTGTCAAAAGGCTGCCAATCTATTTTAAGTGCTTTTCTGGCTTGCATAACCTCCCATGTAGAATCACCCACGATCGCAACTAAATCCGTGAAGGTATTGGTGTCGAAGTAATGCCACTCATAATCATCATTAAATGTCTGGATCCGGAAAATATCTCGAATACCGGGCATTGCTTTGGCTGCCACATCATCGATCGACTTCAGGGTGAGACCAAACGCCGGGGGATGAACCACCATAGCGATGAGCATGCCTTCTGCTTGAGTATCAATACCAAAGAGCGGCTTCCCGGTTACTATTTTCTTTCCATCTACGTTTTTTCGTGAGGTGCCAATAATCTTATAATCTGTTTTCTCTTTTAATGGGACATTCTCTGGAATAGCTATATCCATGGCTGCCGATGCCATAGACCCATAATGAGCGGACTTACCTGATTTTTCGTGGTATAATATTCCGGCATGGGTCGTGATTTCCTCCGGAGGTACCTGCCATTCAGTAGCTGCGGCGCGTATCAACATATATCTGGCAGTTGCACCGGCAACACGCAAAGGTTCCCAACTTCTTCGGATGGCCTGACTACCGCCAATAAACTGGCGGGTATATTTTTCGGTATCGAGGGGAGCTTGTTCTACCAGGATATTATCCCAGTCGACATCGAGCTCTTCTGCCACGAGCATAGGCATAGAGGTCTTGATGTTTTGACCGCCTTCAGGATTAGGGGAATAGATCGTTACCACCCCATTGTCACCTACCTTTAAATATCCATTTATTTCATACCAGTTTTTAGCAGGCACTGCGGTGGCTGTATCTTCAGATTTACAGGAGGACAACCAATTAAAACCCAGGACCAGGCCTGCCCCGGAAATCCCGGCTTTACCTAAAAAGATTCTTCTGTTGAAAGTATTTGATCTGCTATTCATAGCGAGCCGAAATAATGAATATGTTTTTGAAAATCTATTTTAAGATAGTGAAATGGTTGCACATTTTCACAAGATGCTTTCCCCGTGGAGATTTGATCTACGTGCATTTTATCGGACTTTTGAATACGTGTAATTGAAAGAATATACCAGTGATAGATTCCATACAAATTTTCGATCGGGTAAGATTTCTGAATCAATAATTTGATTGATAATCGCTTCTACAGAAAAAGGGAAATTCTCTTTCTCCAGTCTGAAGGAAGAGGAAAAATAGGTACCTCTCAACTCATCCATCTGCAGGTAGAATACACTGGGATAGAGACTGAGTTTTATGTTATCTACAATAGGTATTTTATTTATCCCTGTATTGAATACCAGAAAGTGTGTGTGTTTTTGGCTATCATCAAATCCCAGGGAGTATAAATAGTATATGCCGATCTGGAAATGTTTGTTGAAAGTATAAGAAGGTACGATCTCGCCTGCCAGAAATCTCCGGGTCTCAATCACATCCTTATTCTTGCCAAAGGAAGTGACTGGAATGGTCCGAAAATTATAGCCGGGATGAACACCTAGCCTGAGACCAAATTTCTTTTGTTTTATGGCTTTGTAACGTAGCCAAAGTAGCATACTCCAGGGTTTCCCTTCCAAAGAAAACCTAATGTCAGGTTCGAAGGTGACTTTCTCCCCACCCAATGACAGGTTGAAGAGTACAGCAGGTTTGTCTAGAGAAAAAGAAGGTACCAGTGAGATACCATTTTGAGTCAAAAAAGCTTTGCCGGAAAAATGCCTTGAACCTTCCACTTGAGGATCAGATTGAGCTTGAAGTTGTACCCCAGACAGGTACGTCAGTAGATAAATTAAAAAGTGAATTTTGATTCGTATGGACTGGCCCATCATACACTGTTATTTGACAACCACAAAATCAGAGATTTACAGGGTACATATCAATAACAATCACATAAAAACATACGAAAATCAAACAATCGAGAAGTATGACAACCTGTGCAGGATGTTTTATTGAAACTGCAGGCTAATGACCTTTTCAGTAGAGTCTGGCTCAGGTTCCGGGGTCGGAATTTCAGGCTTTGATTTTTTCTTTCTGAATATGTCCCCTATAGAATCATAGCTTTTGTACCAGCGCACTCCCAGACCTAACTTATTTCTGCTTCCACCCAGTGATGGAAAACGTTTATAAAATAAACTTAGGCGTAATCGCTTATCTGGTGTCATGAAGTAATCCAGCTTGACATCCGTACCGATAAATGCAGAGCCTTGTAAGACGGTCCCTTCAATCACACTAGCTCCGGGACTAAAGGCTAACCGATCATCGAAAAAGCGGATGTTGGGCGCCAGGGCAAATTCAGATCCTGTCTTCACACCTGTCTGCTGACCCTGAATGAAGTCTTCTGATCTATAATAATTGTAATCGAAATAAAAGTCAACACCCGAAATATAATCCACCTCTTCTACACCTTGCGTGACGTATGCGGCCACATAATTTGATAGTTGAGAAGTGATAAATTCACTAAGGGTATTTACCGTAGTAGTGGTAAGATCCAGATTGATAGATGGTGGTAAGAAGCTGTTGAGAATGAGAAGTCCATACACCTGTCGGTTTAGCTCGCTCACATCTTCTTTCAGGACCCGCATCTTACCTTCTGTAATATTTTTTATAGAGGGATCAATTTCAGGGAATTGAATATCGAAATTAATCTCTGGCTGACTTAAGACACCCTGCAGTTTTAGAATGAGATCTACCTGGGTACTGATATCCGCTATTTCATCATTTACCTGTCCGGCTCCTTCCAGGTACTCTGCTATAAGATTTCTAGGGGGTACTTTTAACCCTGTGTAGCGTGTCTGTATATCCAGGTTAGCAGCAAGTGGATCACCCGTCCAGGTGATTAAACCTCCCCGGTCGATCGAAAAGGGTTTGTTGATGAAATCCAGTAGTGTATACAGATACTCACCCTGATCAATTACATAGCGACCTGTCATTTGAAGGTCATTGGTTCGCTCTTTTGTCAGGGTTAAATTGCCATTTCCGGTACCGCGAATAATGTCTCCGGAAAATTCATCGAAAATCAGTTGGACCTCTGCGTCGGGTGTGATATTTAGCTGCATGTCCAGATTGATGCCACGTAAGTCTACAAGTCCCTGTCGTGAGGCAAAATCATCTTCAAATACATATTGAATAAATGCATCGCCTGTGCTGCTGTAGTTATCTTCTAAGGGAATGTTCAACTGTGTGTTGGGTCCGGTTGTCGCACGGATGCGCATATTAGCCCGGAGAAAATCACCTGAAAACTGAATGCTGGCGTCACCGATGCCGGTACCGTAGTAGATATCGTTATCTTCCTTGGTTGTGTTCAACCACATGAAGTTATTGGAAGCAACAATAGCCTCCATGCCCAGGTTGGCAAAGTGGTCATGTGTTATTCCCCCGACAATCGTTGCGCTGTTTCCCAGTTCGTCAATGATTTCCGCTCCGTCAAAGTCAAACAGGGTAGGAGTGATCAGGATCGTTTGGGTATCCATCCTGTAGGTGGTTCCCAAATAATCTATTTTCATTTGTCCATCCATGACCAGTTCTCCCGAAGGTGCTGGCTTGCCTTCATTATTTTCTATGACAAACTTAGCATCCCAGGTTCCGGTAGTATTACTTATATCTTCAATAAAATACTCGATGATATGGATCGGATAATCCTCCACAGTCAAATCAAATGTAAAATCGGCTGCTTCGTCACTCGTGTTATTCCTGGGTATGAAGAAAGTACCGTCGATAGTTACTGATTTATCATCGTCAAGAATCCCAAATTCAATATTGCCCGTACTATCCAGACTCTCCAGGTAGGCAATAGATCGGATAATCCCATAGTCATCATCATTCACACGGAATGAATCGACCTGCAAATCAAATTGCATAGGACTGTCCTGAAAAATATTTTCAATACGGAAGGCCGTGTTAGCACTTCCCTTGAACTTTACCTCTTCTTTTTTATCAAAATCATCCAAAAACGAAATATCCACATTCTCAGTTTCAATTTGTAGGCTATTATCTCCCGGACTAATCACCCGCAGTGCGCTATGCTCCGAGAGAAATGTGAGTTTTTCAGTTTTAATAAACTTTTCCCCTAACTGCACATAATTGCCCGGTACAATGGACCAGGGTTCATCAAGCAGTTCGAATGAGCTTGCTGCGAGGTCGATTTGAAACAGTGAATCGGTAAGATACAATTGGCCACCAAATTTCAAATCTTTAATGGTGTTGATGACAGATTCTGAACGGAGGTCAAAAGTCAGACTATCAGAAACTAGTATGCCCGAGAAGTCAAGTGGCTCGACGACCTTGTTTCCTGATTGAAATTTTGAGGTGCTGATATTCCATATACTCTGAGCTTCGGCACCTTGCAATTGTAGGACGAGATCGCTCAATGTATTTTTTCCAAAGCTAAGTGTTGGGGCAATCAGGTCAATGTGATATTCGAAACGGGTGGTATCACGATTTCTGAAAAAACCATTTAAAGTCACTTCATTAAAGTCTCCAAGGTCTCTATTGATTAACTTTTGTATACCACGTGATTCTTTTAGAGTGGCTTCAAAAACAAAATCATTTTGCTGTATGAGCGTGTCAAGATCCTTTGCTATGATTCCAAATTGGTTGGTGAAGGCAGGGTGCTTTTTCTCCATCAAATAAGTGACCGTACCGGGCAAGGTTTCCAGGTCATAGTGGCCCTGGAGAAAAATATCCATAATATCAGACTCAAGACGCAAGACCTTTCTGTTGCCATTATTCAGATTAGAATAGAGATGCATGCTGTCCACCCTGTGCACTGTGGTGTCATCGATGATGGTCAGATCAAATGCATGGGCACTGCCATCCAGGTTGTACAGGTCATGAAACTCGAAATTAAAATCGACATCACCCGAAACGATTAAGGGGCGCGGAGAAATATTTAATTTTTGAAAATCGATTCTACCTATACTGGCTGCAAAATCAACTTTTGGAATGGAATCTGAGAAATCAATATCTCCACTAAAATCCAGTGAAGCATTGGGGTCTTCAATATAAAACTGACCGTCGAAAAAACTTTTATTTAATTCCCCTTCCAGGATAGCATTTCGGTAGTGATAGCCACGATAGTAGAAGTAATCTAATTTCGCATATAAATTGGCAGAGGCATTATTAATATCGAGGCTCTTACCCTCCGTTACTTCAGCTGAAAATGAGGCAAGCCCGTACAGGTCGGAGTCCATCCATTTTTCCAGGTCAAAATCAATGAGTTCAATTTTTCCCCGATAGTCTGCATTTTTTACATCGCCATCCTCGGTGCCAAAATTCATGTCCATGTTAAGATCTCCCAACTCAGTACTGAGAAATCCTGTTGCATCGAAATCATTGAAGTAACCGTCAAAAGTGCCGGTAAATTCCATGGCACCCAACTTGTTGTAGTTTTCCGGAAGATTAAAATTGGGTATTAATTGACGTAATGTTACAATGTCAACTTTTGCTGCCGTAACCTGCAGGTCTACTAACTCTTCACCAGGATGAAGTAAGTCTTGTATATGGAGGTTTCCCGAGACAGTGGCTTTATTGCCGATATTCAGCCGTAAATTATCGGCCTGTAAATTATTTAATGGACCATTGACCCGACCCGAAACAAAAATCTGTTCCCCTCCATTAAGTTGAAAAAATTCGTTTTGATTTAACTTGCCTGAGAAGTACAAGATATCCTGTACACCGAGGTAACTATTATTGAAGCTGCCCTGAATGCGTACTGCGTCTTCGAAAGATTTGAAGTCCTGAAGGTTACTAAATTCCAATACCAGATCGTTACCAATCTCCGTGTTGGGAGTTTTTAGGGTATAACCGTGTAGCTGTAGCTCACTGCTGTCCAGTTGGATACTGTCCGCAGAAAGAGATTCAATGGTAAAACCTTCCCGCGTGCGCAGTGAGATCGTGGATTGCCCCAAAGTTCCTTCATTTCCAAACCATTTTAAGTCAGTGAGATCTGCATCAATTTCTGAAACTTCAAGGTTCGCAAAATCAATAATATCATCAGACATTAGAGGATCACGTCCCCTATCGTCTTCCAGTCGCACCTTCCCACCATGGATATGCAATTGGTCTATTACCAGGGTGGATTTTTCCGCGGTCTTCGTTTTCGATGGGAGAGTGGTTGGTACTTCACTTACCTGCTCAAGAATTTCTCTGGGATACTTTCGTAAGGTAACAGAAGGGTCTGTGATAGAAATTTCTTTAAATCGGAGGGGGTCCTCGGGATTCACCTTTTCTAAATCGGCAGCTGCTTGTGGAATCCAGAGCTCTGTATACTTGCCATTTCGATGATTTTCGTGGGTAAAATGTATATCATCCACACGTATCTCCGTCGGATCAAAGATAACGGCCAGGCCATTTCCTTCATCCTTAAGATCAGTACTATCTGAGATAGCATCCTTGCGGCTTTCTAAGAGATAATCCAGTAGAAATTGATAATTGGCGGTACCAGAGGCATCCGTCTTGAGTTGAAATAATCCGGATTGCAATTCTATAGCCTGAAACGAAATGCGATTTTTGATCAGACCCCACAGAGGTTGATCTAAATCAAAGTATGCATATTCACTGTAGAGAAGTGTATCACCAGCTTCATCCATGATGAGTAAGTCATCCACGACCAAATCATCAAAAAAATTGAGCTTAACATGATCGATGCCTACATAGGTGCCGACGTCATTCGAAACCCGTTTACTTATTTGATTGACAGCCCAATTCTGAACGATGGGAAGTTGAATAAGCAGAGACAAAACCAAAGACAGGCCTACAAACAGTAATACACCGAATATAAGCCACCTTGATACTTTGTTAAATAAAGATGTAGACTTTGTGTCTGCCATAGCTTGTAACGTAGCACAAATGTACAATAAGCGAATGCTTATCAGGCAGTTATGCTGATGATTTAACGGAACTTTAGTGCTTTTATTGGAAATTACTCAATAATCCTTGAATTATCCCGGGCTCAATGATAGTCGGCTTAACCCGATCGTCGATGCTTATTGATTTCAAGCCAAAGAGTTATGCATTCAACAGCCGGAGATACGTCATGAACCCGCAAGATCTGGGCACCTTGATTTAGGGCAATCATATGTAAAGCAGATGTGCCATTTAATGCCTCCGCAGCTTCTAACTGAAGTACTTTCTGAATCATGGATTTACGTGATAAACCTACCAGAATCGGGCGCTCGATTATTTTAAATACATGCAGATTGGAAAGCAAGCTATAGTTATCGTCGACAGATTTTCCAAATCCAAATCCGGGATCAATAATAATGTCGATGATTCCCCGATTCATGATTTCAGCTGTTTTCCAAATGAGAAAATCCAACACTTCAATTAAAGAATCGTCATATGTGGGGGATTCTTGCATGTTAGATGGATTGCCCTGCATATGCATTAAGATATAGGGAGCACGATATTTGGCGGCTATGTCCAGGATGCCCGGATCCATACTCCCGGCTGAGATATCATTAACGATATGAGCCCCTGCTTCAAGGGCCTGACGTGCCACTTCCGCATGGATAGTATCTATAGAAATTGGGATATCCGGTGCCTCTTGCTGTACGAGCTCCAGCACGGGTAAAATCCGATCAGATTCCTCCGACGCAGAAATAATTTTGGCACCCGGTCTGGAAGACATTCCACCGATATCAATGATAGCAGCACCCTCCTGCACAAAAGACCGAACCTTTGACGTCAGATTATCATGATACCGGCCCCCGTCATAGAATGAATCGGGAGTGGCATTGATCACTGCCATCACTACCGGCTTCTGGAGATCCAGCAGGATCCCTCTGCAATTGATTGTCGTTTGTTTCCAGAGCATGTCTACATGAGTACTATTTACTTCCGGTTTGTCCTGCTTGAAGTCCGCGAAAGCTACATCATTTATTACAGTATCACCAATTTTATCCAGGTGCAACGAATTCCGTAGGAATACTTTAAGAAAATCTATTATATGTAAAAGGTTTCGATCAAGATTTCTATCTTAGCAGTATTCGAGCACTATGGCATGGTTTTACCAGGTTTACTCAGCGTCGATACGGAAGAAAACTCAGAAAACATTGAAATCTAAGTCTACATCTAAAGTGTTTGGTTACAGTTCGTTTATTGTCGTAGCCAGTTTATTTGCCTTTGTATTCAATTCCAATAGCCCCAAGGATGATATTCCGTTGGAGCGATTGTCCGAATTGCCGATCGCAGAATCAAACGAGCGATTCGGTTTTAATCTGAATGAGTACTTCATATCAGAAGGAGAGATACAACCAAATCAATTTCTGGCTGACATTCTGATTCCTCATCAGGTGAGCTATGTAGACATAGCGACAATATCTGAAAACGCAAAGGAGGTCTTCGATGTAAGAGCTCTCAGAGCCGGAAAACCTTATGTCGTGATCAGCAGTGATACATCACAGCAGGCCGACTACTTTATCTATGAGCCCAACAAACTGAGATATGTGGTGTACGACCTCAACAACAAAACCGTTGAGATCAAGGAGCGTGAAATAGAACGCGTGACCCGAACGGCTTCGGGTAGTATTGAGTCTTCCTTATGGCAGACGATGGTCGATCAGGATCTAAATTATGATCTGGCAGCACGCATGGAAGATGCCCTGGCCTGGTCCGTTAGTTTTCACCATATTCAGAAGGGAGATGTCTTTAAGGTCCTATATGACGAATTGTACGTCGAAGGGGAGCGAGTAGGAGTGGGTGAACTTTATGCGGCGTATTTTCATAATTCAGACAATGACTACTATGCCATAAAGTTTGAAAATGATCGTTATGATGGATTCTACGATCTGGAAGGTCGGCCGATGAAGAAGGTGTTTTTGAAGGCACCAGTCAAGTTTTCTCGAATATCCTCACGATACAACTTGCGCAGGTTTCATCCTGTACAAAAGAGAGTAAAAGCCCATCTGGGCACTGACTATGCGGCACCGTATGGTACACCGATATATTCTGTGGCGAATGGAGTCGTCACCAAAGCAAGTCGCACAAAGGGTAATGGCAATTATGTAAAGGTCAAGCATGATGATACTTACACTACCCAGTATCTCCATATGCAGCGTTTTGCAAAAGGTATATCTCCCGGCGTACAGGTACAGCAGGGACAAGTGATTGGATATGTGGGCTCTACCGGATTGGCTACCGGTCCTCATGTTTGTTTCAGATTCTGGAAGAATGGAAAGCAAGTGGATCACCTTCGATTGAACCTTCCAGAACCCGAGCCCATGGCTGAAGAAGAATTGCCAGCCTATTTTGAGGTTCGTGACTCACTCAAACAAATAATTGATCAAATTGGATTAGCTGACGAAGTGGTCGCTGCCAATCAATAAAGCAGTCTTACCTGAAAGTTGGTAAAGGAGAATTTTTAAGAAAAATCTCCATAAAAGAACACACTTCGGACGTTTATATAATTAATAAAATCTGAAGTAATGAAAACAATTATTTACCCTTGCCTGACCTTATTTCTCACCCTAGGTCTCACATTTAATTCGAGTGCTCAAATATCACTGACCAGTACAGATATACTAAGTCTGATTGGTACACAGCAGGTAGTTGTTGAAGATACCAGTGGCAGTGACATTCCCGTGGATTTAGGAAGTGCCGGAGCCAATCAAACCTGGGATTTCTCAGACATTCAATTAATTCAGCCATTGAACGCCACACATAGCTATATGGAGGCAGCCGGAACCCAATTCGCCGATGTATTTCCCAATGCTAATGTGGTAGATATGATCGATTTTGATGCTCCTGGTGAGCTCTACCTCTATTTCCGTGTGGAAAGTGATGCACTGCATCAGGAAGGTTTTGCAGGAGAAGTAGAGTTTGAAGGCCAGGTATTCCAACAGGTGATCGCAGACCGTGAACGAGTGGCAGAACTTCCGTTAGAATTTGGAGATAGTTGGACCAGCGTAACGCAGGACTCTACTTTGGTGCAAGGTGTGCTTTTTGGCACCCAGTATGACTCAATTATTTACACTGTGGATGCCTGGGGTACCGCTATGCTGCCAGAAAGGGATTATGATGTTCTAAGAGTGCGTCAGGATTATTATTCAGAGAGCACGACTTCGTTTGGAGGATTCACCACAGTGGATACATTTACCAGTATTGATTATCTCTGGGTATCAAAGGAAGCATTTATCGTGGCTAATATTTCCAGTCTCGACGGAGAGACAGATCCGAATTATACAACAGCTTCCGCATTTTCTTTTTTAAGTTCATCCAGTGGAACGACACCCACAGCGGATCAACAAATTCTCACATCTTCCCTACAACAAAATGCACCGAATCCTTTCTATAATGATACACGGATTTCGTTTGATTTGAAAGAAGGACAAACTGTGTCTTTGAAGATTTTTGATATGACTGGAAAGGAAATTAGTACGCTGGTCGAGGAAAAACTAAAATCCGGATTCTATACATATTTTTGGGATGGTCGGGATCAGGCAGGTCAATCTGTAGCGGCAGGTCAGTACGCCTATATTCTCACAACCGATGAGGGCAAGCAGGTACGAGAGATGATTTATTTGAAATAGATCTGATCCACAAATAAGTAAATACAATCTATGCAGCAAGGCCATTTTTGGCCTTGTTGTATTTACTGTTGAAGCTTAGCCAACTTCTCTTCGAATGAAAAGTCTATCTGCCTCCAAACCTTCTGAAATTTCTCCCGGATAGCATCATTACATAGGTTTCCAATGCTACCCTCGTGTGTATGTGCTAACTCCTGAGGAGCCTCAAAGGTGCCTGCTTCAATCTGTTTTGCAATTTCCTGGTATGCATCTCTGAAGGGAATACCCTTCGATACCATGTCATTAACTACTTCTACCGAGAAGGTCAGTTTGTATCGGGGATCCTTCATTATGTCTTCATGTACCTCCACTTCTGTAATCGCAAGTCGGGTCAGTTCGATGCAGTCCTTTAGCGATTCTATAGCCGGAAATATGAGTTCCTTCAGCAGTTGGAAGTCCCGGTGATATCCACTGGGTAGATGACCGATCATCCCCAGAATACTGCCAGGCAATTGGCTCATCAGATTACTTTTTGCGCGTATCAGCTCAAAAACATCAGGATTTTTCTTGTGGGGCATGATACTGGATCCGGTAGTGAAGGCATCAGGGAGTTTTAAAAATCCAAAATTCTGACTATTGAAGAGACAGACATCCATGGCCAGTTTACTTAGAGTGTTTGCGGTGCTGGCTATGGCAAATGACATAAACATCTCCGAACGTCCTCTTCCCATCTGTGCATGTACCACATTATAATCCAGATCTGCGAATCCAAGAAGTTCGGTGGTGCGTTTACGATTGAGAGGCACCGAACTGCCATAACCTGCACCTGATCCCAGTGGGTTTTGATTGATGATTTCCAGTACGGCGTTCCACTGTCGAATGTCATCAATCAAATTTTCTGCATAAGCACCAAACCAAAGGCCGAAAGAGGATGGCATGGCCGCTTGCAAATGAGTATATCCGGGTATGAGTATGTCTTGAAAGCGCTCACTCTGTTGCAGTAAGGTCTCAAAAAGAGCACTTGTATCCTCCATCAATTCCTTGATTGAGGCTCGGAAATACATGCGAAGATCTACAAGCACCTGGTCATTTCTTGATCTGCCGGTATGCAGTCGTTTGCCGGCATCACCGATTTTTTGTGTCAGTTGCCACTCAATCTGAGAATGTACATCTTCCATACCCGGATCGATAGCAAATGATTGATCTTCAATGTCCTGAAGGATTTTTTTGAGCTCCGTTAAAAGGTCTTTTACCTCCGATTCGGTTAGGATACCCACTTCACCTAACATGGTTGCATGGGCCATGGATCCAAGCGCATCGAAGGGTGCCAGATCCATATCAAACTCAGGATCTCTACCTATGGTGAATTGTTCGACCTGTTTATTGAGTGGTATATCTTTTTCCCAAATTTTCATAGAGTGGGTTGATAGTGATGTAAAATTTCTAAATACGTGGTGATTCCATCGGCAATTTCCTGCTCAAAAATAAACTCATCGGCTTTGTGCGAGCGTAGTGTATCGCCCGGTCCAATCTTTATGGAAGGATAGGGGATAAGTGCCTGATCAGAGAGTGTGGGTGAGCCAAAGGTCTCCAACTCCATATGCCTGATGGTTTTCCAAATTGCATGGTCTCTTGCTACACCTGAGGCACTTAGCCTGAAAGATCTGGCTTTGAGATCACTTTCTACCAGTGATTGAAGGATCTCAAAAACTTCCTGGTTGGTATATAGTTCGTTGACCCGCACATCAATAACAAAATCACACCGTGCGGGCACCTGATTATGTTGTGTGCCTGCATTTATTTGTGTCACTGAGGCCTTGGTTTTCTGCAAGAAGGGAGATATCCTGTCAAATTCGTATGATCTTATTTTCTGAATATCGGATGCTGCAAGATAGATGGGGTTTTGTGTGTTCTCAT
>JAUILM010000895.1 GCA_030432855.1 Bacteroidia bacterium | reverse complement strand
GAGCCTGGGCGGTCGACAAGTTCATGAAGTTAATGCAGGCAATTAAAATAATGATAAATGCAACCAATCCAAAAAGTCGCACGTATCGTATTTGTCCACCTGTATTAATTCCATCTTTGAATTCATTGTACAGATGCCAACGGGACATAGGAAATCCAAAATAATCACTGTCGGAATTCTCTGTTTTTTCAGTCATTATTCGAGTGATCCCATTATTTATCTCATCCAAATCCGCATCGGGAAATGTTTGAAAATATACCATCCAACTATAATTATTCCAGTGATCCTGTAAGCGTTGAATGCCTGGATCTGAAAAATTAAAGGGTCGCAAATAATCAAAGGAAAGTGTGGATTGACTGGGTGGATCCCGGAGCACTGCAGAGACCATAAGGTCGTCTCCATTATTAAACTTCAAAGTTTCACCCACTACATTACTGTGACCAAAGAATTGCACCGCAGCGGACTCTGTCAATACCAGATTACTCGCTTGTGAGAATGCCGTCTCGGCAGTCCCATGAATAAATTGCCAGGAAAACATTTCGAAATATGGGCCACCCACATCATGACCTTGTAACTGTATGGACTTTACACCTTTAGAAAATAAGTTTGTCTGGCGATGAGTGGTCCAGCTTACCTTTTTTAATTGGCCGACACGATCCACCATATTATTAGCCAAGGGAAACACCATGTTCCTATCGGTGAAAATATTACCATTAAAATCTCGGTGCGCTATCACCTGATATGTTTCATGATAGTAATCATGAAATCTATCATATTTAACTTCATCCCAAATCCAGAGACCGGTTAACATCACGATGGCCATTCCCAGAGATAAACCACCTACGTGAATCAGTGATATATATTTATTCCTTTTCAAGGACCTCCACCCGATCTTCATATTATGTTGCCACATACCCATATTGATTTTCTGTCCCAAACTGACCTTTTTCAAAGCAAAAGGACGACAATAATTAAAAACCTGATACCAGTAATGAAAACGAGCTCCTGGAGTACCATACCTTTTTAGATCGAACTTGAATTGCTCCAGGAGATCTCCGGTCACTTCTTCTGCCAGCTCCTCCTTTAGAAAAAATCGAAGCACACGAACAGCTAGCGAAGGTGGATTGATTTTTCTCATATGCTATCAGTTGACAGACCCGGAAACTGGTTCCATAGTGATAGCCTCAAAGCCTGAGCCTCTTTCAAGGTTTTCACTCCGTACGCCGTAACCTTAAAAATCCTCCGTCTGCGTCCTCCGCGTTCATCAAAAGGATCGCTCATTGACGAACTGAGGAAACCCTTACCTTCCAATCTCTTTAATGCAGAATGGGTTGCACCTATAGATACCTTTCGACCCGTTTCATCCTCAAATACTCTTGCAATGTGATACGCATACGCTTCTTCTTCCAGAATTCCAACCAACAGAAGAATGACTTCTTCGAACTCACCTAGCTTCGTTTCTAACATATCATACTAAATTGTAGAGTACAATATACTAGAAAGAACATTTTAATCTACAATTTAGTATGTAATAACTTAGAATCTTTCGTGATATTACCTCAGATTCACCACGTGGCGGCACTCAATCGTCCGTCCGAATTGAATAAATCGGGCTTTCCAGAGCGGATCGAATACCATTGTAACTGACAGTTAGCAGCGTGATGAAGGCAGTAATTCCTATACCCAGAGCAATCATCCACCAGGAAATGTCGATTCGGTATTCAAAGTTTGTGAGCCAGGACTTCATAAAATAAAAGATCAGAGGAGCCGCAATTACTGCAGAGATCAGGACCATCACAAAGAATTCACGCGATAATAGGTACCAGATATTGACAGTCGTTGCACCCAGTACTTTTCTTACTCCCATTTCTTTTCTCCTCTGCTCAGCAACAAAAGCGCTGATTCCCAGAAGACCAAGACATGAAATGATGATTGCCAGGATGGCAAAAACAAAACTCAATTTAGATAACCTCACTTCGTTTTGAAAACTCCAGGAATATCTCTCATCCAGGAATGTATATTGAAACGGATTCAATGGATCCTCTACCTCCCAAACTGACTGTATAGCAGCCAATGCCTCCTCTGCACTGTGATCTCCTTTGATGCGAAAATTGAAATAATTCAAAAAGCCACCATAGTGCACACAAAAAAGCATCGGTCTTGATGGTTCATATGGTGAAGTAGTAATCATGTCCTTTGCCACTCCTATCACTTGAAATTCCCTCGCATATTCGTCTCTTCCCCACGTTATTCTCTTACCGACAGGATCATCAAGGCCCATGTACTTTGCGGCGGTTTCATTCAGAATAAATGCAGCAGTATCGCGTGAATACTCGGATGAAAAGTCTCTTCCCTCAAGGATCTCCCACTGGAAAAGATCACCAAACCCATGAGTAGTGCGAACGGTATTAAACTCTTCACTCATGTTGGGGTCCTTTCCTTCCCAATAGAATCCACTATTTGTCGTATACGTGGAAGTAAGGTAAACATCGGTGGCAGC
>JAUILM010000062.1 GCA_030432855.1 Bacteroidia bacterium | reverse complement strand
TCATGATCTCTCCATGTCCGTTAAATCCAAAATACATATTGCTCTCCCGCCAAAGTCGATGATTCCATTTGGCAACAAATGTATTATAATATAGATGGGAAATATCTCCCACAAATCCCGGATGCGCAGAAAGCGTCACCTTAAGCTTATCGTTGTCCATAAATACCGTTGCCTCACCATAGATATCGCTGATATATTCACCACAGTATTGAGACAAAGACAATGTTGGCTCGGTATCCGGGAGCTTCTCTTGTTCCAAAGCCTCTTGTTCGGCTCTGCGCTTCCTATTTGCTCTATTTATATCCAGATACTTAGTACTCCAGTCTAATTGCTCTTCAACACCCAACAGTCTGTCAAAAAGATATTTGGGTAGACAATTTTGAATATCGTGTTGATCACTATTGGTCACCAGGATTACACCCACATTTTTTTCTGGAATAAACCCCACATAAGACAGCATACCATCCAATCCACCGGTATGCTCCACCAGAAACTCTCCCCGAAAATCAAAGACCCGCCATCCCAATCCATACGCAGAAAAATGTGTATACGGATTCAAGTTTTCTTTACTCCATTTCCGGATATTAATGATCGAATGAGGTTTCCTGGTTTCATCAATAACCTGTTGTTCGAGAAGTGTCTTGTCGCCATACACTCCATCATTCAATTGCATTTGGACCCAATGTGTTAGGTCACTTACACTCGTCACCACGGCGGCAGCTGGTGCACAATTGTCTACATTCAATTGATCAATCGGTTTCAATTCATCATTTACAAGAGCATGTGGCACTGCTACATTATCCATCGTGGCGAGTCCCCGTACAGACATCAAAGTCCGATTCATATCAAGAGGATCAAAAAACCTTTTCTGTATGAACTGTTCGTAAGACATGCCCGACACAGCAGCTATTACTTCACCAACGACCAGATAACCCAGGTTGCAATAGATATACTTTTCCCTCAGGCCTGCTACAGGTTCCTGAAACCTCATCCTATAGATTACCTCGTCTTTGTCATAGTTAGAATCCCACCACGTGAGATCACCTGCCCAAAGTCCCAATCCACTTTTATGAGAAAGAAAATCCCTTATTGTTACTTTTCGGGTTACAACAGGGTCATACATTTGAAAATGCGGCAAATGCTTAATAATCGGATCATCCCAGGCTAGCTTTCCTTCCTGCACGAGGATGCCAGCAGCCATCGCTGTAAATGCTTTGGTGTTTGAAGCGACTGAAAACAGCGTACTCTCATCCACCGGTGCGCCTTTCCCCATTTCCCTTACACCAAACCCCTTCTCATATACTACTGCACCATCCTGTATCAATGCTACTGCCAAACCGGGAATCTCCCAATCTTTTCTGGACCTTTCAATATACTCATCAAGCTCCTGCAATTGAATTGCCTGTCCGGAAACCGATGTAGCTGACAAGCAACTAAGGCAAGTCACCACTAGTAGAATTATATCTATTCTCATACTCAAAATATTCTCATTTATTCTAGAACATATTCTCCAAAATCAATCCTGCAAAATAGCCCGTATAGTTACCAATGATATAACCCCAAATACCCATAAGCAACGCAGGAACAACATATGCATTCCATTCTTTGGCCTTGGCAATTGCCACTCCATTCATTGGGCCTCCTGATGTCACAATCGCCGCCATCAGGAGATCTTCAAGCTCATACTTAAACATTTTTCCCAGTGCAAAAGTCACGAGAAAATTGAACAGTAAAATAATGGCACAAAAAAGGAGCATTATAGGAGCTCCAACTATTACTGTCTTAAAACTGGCAGGAATACCAATCAATACAAAAAATATAAAAATAAAAAACACGCCAATTTCCTCATTTCCATTTATCTCTTTTGCAATTTGAGGAAATATAATAGGAAACAACATCGACAGGGTTGTCAAAAGAATATATTTCTGCCCCAGTAAGACATGAACTACTCCCCCAAATCTATCTGCAGAAAAATAATCACTTACCAGTACTGAGATTGTCGTGATTATAAAAGCCACTGAAAGAGCTGATCCGATGTTCAGCAAGGTGATTTTCTTCTTCATGTCGTCAGGACTCTTGGCACTTTTAGCATTCCTTTGACTGAACTTGAATGGACTAACCCGTGGAAACAACTTTCTGGCCAATGGTATGGAAGGCAAGGCTATCAGAAATATAAAATATATAGCCATGATTCCATTATCTGCAACGATGGTCGCATTTACCAGGTCTTCGGGAGGTGAAAAGGCTGCTACAAGAGCTACAAAGTTTATTCCACCTCCTATGTAACTGCCAGTCATAGCAGGTACGATTTTGGCCAGGTGCGGAACGTAATCATGCAATAATGCGACCGCAACGATACTACCAATGATAGTGCCCAGGGCACTCAGGTGAAAGGCCCAAAAAAGAGTGCCCGCCTCCTCGATTATGGTCTTGACATTTATTTTCATTAACAAAAGGGGAATACACAGTGGAACAATATATTCCCAAATGACATCATATGAATCTGATTGAGTAGGCAAGAACCCTATATTTGAAAGCAGCATACCCAACATCATTGCCACCAGCGCTCCTGTTAGTTTTTTAAAAATCTTATACTTTGATTCTAAATAAATACTGGCAGTGGCTGCACAAATCAAAGACATCCAAATTACCCAATGATTATCTGCTGAAATCAAACTATTCACCTCAACTCCGATTTAAAATTTTCAATATTGCAATACATCATCTGTATACGAGAATAATGAAGGAGTACCACCTGTATGCCAAAAAAGTACAGTTTGTCCTCTTTCAAACCTTCCCTGTTTTATCATATCTATTAACCCTGCCATTGCTCGACCCGTGTATACCGGATCAAGAAGTACTCCCTCCGTCTTTGCGACCGTGCGAATAGCGTTTCGTTCTGGTTGACCGACTACTCCATATCCTCGTCCCAAATATTCATATCGAACCTCCACATCATTTAGATCATAAGAAAGATCCAACTCCAGCTGGTTGGCCGTGGAGTATGTAAGGTCTAATATCACCCGGGCAAATTCATGGTTCTCTACCCCCAGCTTGTCGATACCGATGCCAATGACACTAGTTTCTGAACTTAACATTTCAAGACCTACCATCAAACCCGCCTGTGTACCACCCGAACTTGATGCCACGACAATACTCTGCACTTCTTCCTCATGCTCCTTCAATTGTGAATCCAGCTCCAGAGATGCCCTGACGAAACCAAGGCTACCCAACTCATTAGAGCCTCCGTAAGGAATGATATAGGTCTTTTTCCCTTTGCTTTTTAATAATTCACATACTTTATTGACTCCCTCTCCCTTCCTTTGCACTCCACCCCAATGTATTTGCGCATCGAATAACTTATCGAGAAATAGATTGCCGTTTGGATTTTTGGGTTGCTCGCCACCTAGGACGAGATGACATTCCAGACCCACCAAAGCACAGGCTGCAGCAGTTTGGCGGCAATGATTTGATTGTGCCGCACCGGCCGTGATGATCGTATCGCATTCCTTTCGCAGAGCATCCGCAATGAGAAACTCAAGCTTTCTCGTTTTATTACCTCCCAAAGCTAACCCCGTTTGATCATCGCGCTTCATAAGAATATTTGGACCTCCCAATAAGGCGGAGAGGCGTTCCAATTTTACTATTGGAGTAGGAAAAAAACCTAAAGGTCTTCTCAAGTAATCAAACTCCTTCATTTCTCCTGCACTTGCTAAAGTGAGTTTTCAATTGTATTAATTAACAAGTCGATGGCATCATCCCCTGTTTGGCTGGTAATAATAAATCTAAAATGTCCGCCAGCAGGTGCCCCGGGATAATTAATAAAGGGCGGATATATACCATTATCTAGCAGTAGGTCACGTAGTCGCAGATTTCTCCTTTCATCGTGGTATGAGATTGAAAATATGGGGACACTAGTATCTGGCATATCGAATCCCATCTGAATAAACCTTCTTTTCATATCCAGGGCACGACGCTGAAGATCTGCTATCAGTGCTGGATTCTCCATTAAGATTTCAATCGATTTTATCCCCGCGACAGCTAATGGCAGGGCAAGTCCAGTACTTCCCACATAGGCTCCACTTTTATTCTGAATATCCTCTATCAAGGCAGAACTTCCTGGTATCACCCCACCCAGTGTGCCAAAGCCCTTACTCAAGGTTCCGGTCTGGTAAATAAATCTTCGATCGACACCCTCTTCTTCCCAACTTCCCTTTCCTGAGGGACCAATGACCGCCATCGCATGGGCATCGTCGACTAAAATTTTACCTTCATACTTTGATATAATTTCTACATATTCCTGCAAGGGAGCAATATCACCCCTTGCCGGAAAAACTCCATCCGTCACAACCAGAATTCTACTGCTGGCGGTGGCATCACGAGTGATTAACTCACTTAAATGTTGGGCATCAAGAAATTTAAAACTATTCACTTCAGCTTCTGAAATCCGTAATGCTGATGCAAGGCTCGAATGTGCCATTTCGTCAATATAGAAAAGATCGAAATCCTCCAGAACAGCCTGTAGAAGAATTAAATTTGACAGGTATCCGGTGGTAAACACTGCAGCTGATTCTGTTTCGAAAAAATCAGCAACTTTTCTTTCCAGTTCCCTATAAATCACATGATTTCCAGTCGTAGTTCTCGAACCTGTGGGACTTAAACCG
Organism: Bacteroidia bacterium; assembly: GCA_030432855.1. Lineage (GTDB taxonomy): Bacteria > Bacteroidota > Bacteroidia > Chitinophagales > Saprospiraceae > JABDMH01. The sequence goes on along the minus strand of JAUILM010000062.1, from coordinate 8,867 downwards.
TACTCTTTTACTGCCTGACAAATAGTGTCTGCAATGATGGGATTGGTAGACATACGGTGATAATCAATGCCACCCAAATACAAGTATTCCTTGTCCTGATACAAGATTTTATCACGGCCGCAGAATCTAATTTCAGGTCCTAGCATACTACTTCCACTTCTGACGACATTAAAAAGTTTTCATCCGGAGAGGCTCCAATACCGGGCTCGTCGGTCACTTCTATCAATCCACCGGTCATCTTAATGCCACCCATAATGGGATCAACTGAGTGTTCTAGATGAGAGTCAAGATCAAGAAACCGGACGATAGGATTGGATAATGCGAAATGTGCGGCAGCAGTAAGGCCGAGCCTCGTCTCTGACATACAGCCTACCATGCAGGGGATAGCTCCTGCCTCTGCTATATTGGCAATTTTAATAGCATTATATATACCACCTGATTTAGAGAATTTGATATTAAAATAAGGTGCCACATTTCCAGCAATCAGATCGAGTGCATTGGTAGGAGAAAATAGCGACTCATCAGCCATTATTGGAATCCTGGTGTGATCACTCACAAACCGCATTCCGTTTACATCATTCACACGACAGGGTTGCTCACAAAATTCGATGTTAAACTCTGAATATGTGCTAAGATTTCGAATTGCCTGCATGCGATCCCATCCCTGGTTAGCATCAATTCTTAATTTCACCTCCGGTCCCACTGCTTCACTGATGTGTATTAATCTGGCTAAATCATCCCTGTCATTCAGTCCAAGCTTTATTTTTATGATATTAAATCCCTGTGATTTTATGGCCCGCGCTTTATCTCCGGCTTCTTTCGGATCGCATATACCGATTGTCATATCTGTTTCCAGCTTCCTTTTCTCACCACCAAGCAGTAAGTAAAGAGGGACATCTGCAACCTTGGCAGCAATATCAAAGAGCGCCATGTCAATAGCGCTTTTGAGTGTCGTATTATGTGGAAGATGTGAATCCATTAAGCGAATAATCGACCCGATTTCCATAGGATTTCTTCCTCTTAACAAAGGCCCAAATTCTCTTGCGGCTGCATTTGCAATATCTTGCGTTTCTCCCACCAGGGCATGAAACGGAGCACCTTCGCCCCAACCTTCAATGCCCTGATTAGTCTCTATCTTAACCAATACATTATTTGCAGTATTAAGGCTCATCATCGCCAGCTTAAATTCTTCTCTTAGGGGAATATTAAATCGATAAAACTTAATCCCGGTAATTTCAAGCTTTGACAAAATTCTATTCATCTCTATTTTCGGTATTGATACTTATTGGGAGTGATCCCTGGATCTTGAGAAGAGGGCAGCAAGTACTATCTGCCACTGTATTTCTATAAAATGATTAAAGTCTATTATTGCCAAAACATGGGCGTCTGTTGTTGCCCCCCCGGATCCAGAAGTTGTTCGGCTGCTTTAGTGTAATTCTCTCGATTCAACTGACTTTCGTCGGTCGGATATGGACGACGGTTGGGCACCACTAAATCCCCCACCATTGCAGAGGGGTGATTTCCGTCAGCGGGTGCTGGTAATTCAGGATATCCGGTTCTACGGTATTCTGCCCACCCCTGGACTCCCTGCATATAGTTAGCCACCCATTTTTCACATATAATAGACTCAAGGCCATTGAATGTCATGCTGTCCGCTAAAGCCTTTGCCGACTGTCGATCAACATTCCAATTCATGGCAGAATTCATGACCCCTTCCCGAAATTTAGTTTCATCATTGTCAATTTCGGCAAGAATAAACAGCACTTCGTCATAATTCATAAGTGGGGTAATTGCGTCTGCCGCATAGAGATTTTCAGTTTGGAGAGATACTCCCTTAAAGAACTCCTGAATTGATTTACTGTTGGAAAGTCCAAAAGTCAACCCTCGAAAAACGGCGGGCTTAGCTGGATCATTTTCAAGATTTGTAGCAAATGATCGGAGACGCAATGTGTCATTATTACTTAGCATGTAGTCAATCAATGTTTTCGACACGGCAAATTGCTTGCCTAGTGCCTTATTTTCCACCCAATCTACATAGAGTGGATTGACGGCACTTCCGGTTGCAGCATACTGAAAGTTAGCATTGTCCGCATTTGATTGAAAGGCCTCAGGTGCTGCAGTACGAACTGCATCGATATCTCCACTCCTTAAACCGATTCGCATGATCAACGAATTAGCGAACCTTTTCCATTTTACCATATCTCCTCCATAAATGATATCACCTCTTACACCGGGCTTTGATTCCTCGATGAGATCTGAAGCAAGGAATAATTTATCGATGAGACCAGCATAAATATCTTCAGCCCTGTCGTATATGGGGGTTGTATTTTCTTCAGCCTGCACTGCTTCGGAATAAGGGATATCTCCCCAAATATCAGTCATAATGTGAAAAGTATAAGACTGAATAATCGTGGCTACAGCGATTTGGTTTGAAGGATGACCCGATGCACTAAATTGCTCTGGACTATCTGTACACTTATTGATAATATCCTGCAAATCATAAAGATTTAGATACAAGTCCCTGAATGCATTATTGGTTAGACCCGTAAATACAAAATATCGACTTTCATCTGTCAATGCTAATTGAGACCAATATTGAGCATACAACATGCCCATTCTTCCACCCAAACCATTATTCCTGAGTGTACTCATAATATTGGTCTGTGCATTAGTCATTAAATATGCTGTGGGTACAGTCTCCGGTGCATTGGGATTCGTATTTATGATCTCGAAATCGTCGGTACACGCAAATACACCAAAGATCAAAAATGTACAGAACGATAATCGTGTGAAAATCTGGTTTATCATAGTCGTTCAGATTTAAAGGTTAAAAGCAATGTTAAAACCAAAAGAACTTGTAGGTGGATTGGCGCCACCTTCGAAGCCTTGAATATTGCCTCCATTGGTGACTTGCTCAGGGTCCACGTGTGGATTATCGGTCCCCCACATGGCAAGATTTTTACCGATCAAACTCAATTTAGCTCCTTGAAAAGGTCCTATGAATTTCGAAGGCAGGGCAAATGTCAGATGCACTTCCCGCAACTTCCAATAGGTGGCCTCAAAAATATTGAGAGCTCCAAAATTTCGATGTGAATTTGCCCAATCAAAAGCATCCACATTCACGTCATTTGGACTACCATCTTCCTTGACTCCTTCCAATACAATGCCTTTCTCTCGAATTTCATTTTCGGCTGTGGACTTAAATGATCCCGAAGCAATTCCATACATGTTAGTCAATGACTGAAAATGCCCCCCTTTTTGATGAGCAATTGTGAATCCAAATCGCAATCTCTTGTATTGGACTTCACTGACAAATCCAAGGTTATAGTCAGGCATCACAGATCCAAGGGAATTTAATTCTCCCGACTGTGCATATAGTCCATCAACAATCAATCTTTGACCATCTCTATATACAAAATCGACTCCTTTTAACATCCCGTATTTCTCGCCCTCCGCAACCACTAAATACGTTCCGTTTATATCTGCCAGATTGATCTGATCAATGTCAGGATGTAGCTCTACGACTTCATTTATGTTTCTCGAAAAATTCACAGTCATATCCCATGAAACATTTTGTGATCGCACGGGAGTAACCGTCAAGCCTAGTTCAAGACCTTTATTACTCATCGATCCGGCATTTAGCCATCTCTGCCTAAACCCTGAGGTGGACGTAATGGCAATGGGCATGATCTGATCTATAGTCACCGTATTATAGTAAGTCATGACCGTGGAAATTCTGTTCTTTAGTAAATGCATTTCTAAACCGACTTCCCAGGAATCCGTTGTTTCTGGCTTTAGTTTAGAATTAAAAAGCGCATTTTGGTTTGAGAACATGGGATTGGACTCATAGCTATTATTACTCACATAGGTTGGTACAAGATTATAAGGTTCTGTATCATTTCCCACACGAGCAAAACCACCTCTAATTTTCAAAAAGTCAAGCCAGGAGATATTTTGCAATGCAGGTAGCTCCGATAGAATAAGGCTAAGACTGGTCGAAAAGTATGGATACGAGTTATTATCAGCTGGTAACGTTGAAGACCAATCATTTCTAAAGGTACCGTCTAAATATACCATGCTTCGCCAACCGATCGTAGCACTACCATAAACTGAGTTAATTCGTTTTTTATAACGAAACTCATCCACAAATGCCTGATTTGTAGAATTGTTAAGGCTATAGATGCCTGGGGCGGCCAGGCCACCGTCTGTACTTCCTGTCACCCTGCGAAAGTCCCTATCCATTCTATTAGTGCCCACCATGGCACTTAGATGAAAATCCTCGCTTAACTGACGTTGAAAATTAATTGAAAGTTCATTGTTCATTTCAGAAAACCCATATACGTCTGATGCATATAATGACTGTAGAGTAGATCCTTCTGCAGTTTGCACTGAGCGAAACTCATCATAGTGATCTACATTAGTAGTGAACTGTGCAGTAAGTCCGTCTGCAAGGCGATAACCAATAAAGACATTGCCATACACCCTGTTTCTTTCGCTCTTTCCGTAATTTTCGTATTGGGTCCAGTAAGGATTATCAGCATATTGCGGGGCTGGATTATCGAAGGATATCCGATTCCAGGTACGTTGAGTGCCATCAGGTTGCTTATAATTCTTCATCTTGGACATATCCCATTGACGTTGTCCCCATTGAGCCAATTTGGTCATAATTCCATTATTGGAGTACCCGGAAACCGGCAGGGCCAAAGATGTATTCTTAACATAATTTCCCTTTAGTCCGACATATAATCTGTCCGTTAGATTAAGGTCTCCGGAAAAATTAACAGTATTCCTAACCAATTGAGAATTGGGATACACTCCTGTCTGATCAAGGTTGGTATATGATAATCGAAAACTTGCCTTATCTGAACCCTTATAAAAAGCAATGTTTGTTTTTCTAAGAAATCCTGTTTCAAAAAAATCTCTAATATTCGATGGGTGAGCTATCCATGGTGCAGTTTCCGGATCACCGACTTTGCCATTAGCCTCCCAATCGTAAAGGGCCCAAAAGGGAATAACGGTTGTACCATCTAACCTTGGACCCCATGATTGGTCCATGGCATAAAAGGGAATATTATAAGTCGTACCATTTATTTCTCTTTGTTCAAAAGTTGTACCCAGTCCACCTCCATATAAATTTTGATATTCAGGCAACCTGGCAACTTTCTCAAACATCCCGGTGAAACTCACATCAATGCCAATATTGTCCCTATCTCCGCTACTTTTTGTAGTTATTAAAATCACACCATTTGCAGCTCTGGACCCATAAATAGCAGAAGCCGCCGGGCCTTTAAGAACAGTGATCGTTTCAATATCATCGGGGTTTATATCCTGAGATAAATTACCATAGTCAGCTACATCACCCAGGCCTGCATTTTGAAAGGTATTGCTATGACTGGAATTGTCAATAATGGTACCGTCCACTACATACAGAGGTTGATTATTCCCTAACATTGAACTGGCACCTCTAATCAAAACACGGGCTGATCCACCCAAATTGCCTGACGAGGAAGAGACATCGAGACCTGGTATTCGACCCGAAAGATTAGTAACGACATCCGTGGTTGGGACTGTATTAATCTCCTCACCACTCGCCTCAGATGTAGAATACCCCAGTGCCTTTTTCTCACGAGAAATACCCAAGCCAACTACCACTACTCTATCCAAATCCGTTGCATCAGATGCCAGTACTACTTGCATTTGATCCGTAGAAACTTCCAACGTTTGGGAGGTATATCCAATGAAGCTAAACCGAAGTTTCTGTCCCCTTTCAACGGACAAACTAAAGCTACCATCCATTTCAGAAATGGTACCTTTTGGTGTCCCAACCACTACAATACTCACACCCGGCAAACCCAATTGATCGTCTTGAGAAATTACGGTTCCAGTAACATTTATTAAATCCTCTTCCTTCATTTTGACGGATGGAGCATGTTCGATCGTATCCTCCATTTCACTCAATATGATCTGCTTATTTAGAATATTATATCTGATATTTCGCTCCTGGAAGAGAGACTCCAGGACGGACTCTAATGCTTCATCCCGGACCGAAATTGACACAACCTCATTAACATCGACCACACCTTCCTTGAAGAAAAATGTATATCCTGATTGTTCAGTCAAGACATCAAAAACCTTACTCATTGGTACATTTTCAAGTTGGGCCGTTACTTTTGATTGAGCCAGTAATGTTCCTGACCCCGACAAGGCAAATACAAATACTGCCAAACTGATTCTATAGAGTAACTCTTTGATTTTCATCATTCTATTTTTCTAATATTACCAATGGAAGTTTTTATCTCAGAAAACGAACCGGATTACTTTGGCTCAGAAAGTATTACCAATCCATTTTCAATTCTGTACTCGAAATTCTCTGCCATACTGAGCGTTTTAAATACCTCATCAATACTGTCACTTTCGACTTCACCATTAAACTTGACTTCATCCAGCGCCTCATAGTTATTTACTATGCTTACATTATATCGCCGTTCCAGAATTTTCGAAATCTCAGCGAACGTTCTATCATTAAATAATACCTTGTTACGTGTCCAGAGTATTTGTTTTGCAGAGTTCACTTCTACAACGTCGACTACTTCTTGTGCTCGATGGAAAATGGCCATTTGATTAGGAACAAGGTCTTGTTCTTCAAAAATATTTTGAGGATTGGACACCCTCACAAGTCCTTCCACGAGAACTGTCTTCACAAATTCGTCTTCAGCATATGCAGAGACATTGAAGCTTGTACCTAATACCTGCACATGCATATCCCTGGTCTCAACTATGAAAGGCTTATTAGCATCTTTGGTGACTTCAAAAAAAGCTTCGCCCTCTAAAATCACAGTTCTGGTATCCAGGTAAGAAGTAAATTGCTGAGGAAACCTCAGGCTCGATCCGGCATTCATGATTATCCTTGAACTATCAGAGAGAACAACTTTAAAAGTCTTGCCGAAAGGAACAGTGATCTCACTAATACGCGTCTCTGATCCGGAATTAAAATTTACATCGTCTTCAAATCCATTGAAGGTCAGGAGGTCAGCAGTTTGGATGCATTCAAGCTTTCCAGACTCGTTTAAAATGGGTCCCTCATAATTTTGATCAAGAATGTGCATTGACCCATCACTCATCCTAATAACAATTTCATCCGTTAAATCGGAATCGTTGAAGAACTGCTTTGCAGGAGAAAAAAGGTAGAGTAAAACCAGAACAACAGCGGCAGCAGATATCGCATAACGAAATACAGGTGAGATTCGGCGCAGAACGGTAGAATTTTCGGAAGACTTTGCAGATTTCTTTCTGGTTGATTCGAGGAATCTCTGGTAGGCTTGTTCACTATCATATTCACCCTCATTAACTTCACTTGTCGCATTCCACTTTGCTACAGCTTCCTTAAAAATCAATCGATTATCCTCACTCTCTGCTACCCATTCGTTCAAGGATCTCATCTCATCCTGCGAAGCTATACCCTTGAGATACTTCCTGATTAATTCACGTTCATTATTCATGTAATGTGCCTTTATTAAATGATACAGTTTTGCACAAAAACCCCTATGTGCAACCCAAAAAATGATAGAATTTATTTCGAAATATATGATTTGAATCAAGATAACGGCCTACCCTGGCTAAGGATTTCGATTCAAAAATCATCTAAAAAGCCTGTAATCGTTACCTCCTAGCACTCTGGGTTTACAACTGGAAGATTTATGGCGAGCCCTCCTTCAGAAGTTTCTTTATATTTTGAGTGCATGTTGTTGGCCACTTCCCACATGGTTTTGATTACGGCATCTAAATGGACAATGGCTCGATTTGAATCACTCTCCAGAGCCAGATTGGCCGCTGTTATAGCTTTGATAGCACCCATTGCGTTTCTTTCAATACAGGGTACTTGAACCAACCCCCTGATTGGATCACAAGTGAGTCCCAGTTGGTGTTCCATGGCAATTTCTGCAGCCATCAGACATTGCTCCGGAGTGCCTCCCAGCACTTCAGTCAATCCTCCAGCCGCCATGGCAGATGATACACCAATCTCCGCCTGACAACCACCCACGGCTGCTGATATGGTGGCACCTTTTTTAAATAAACACCCAATCTCGCCAGCAGTAAAAATAAACTTCCTGATGTCGTTCTCCTTCTGTGAATCAAAAAACAAAAGGTAGTACAGCAAAACAGCAGGAATCACTCCCGCAGCTCCATTCGTTGGTGACGTTACAATTCTTCCCATGGAAGCATTCTGTTCATTCACTGCCAGAGCAAAACAACTCACCCATTTATTGACCGAATTAAAGTCCTTTGATACTAACTGCAATAACTCCCACCACTCACTCCTTGTAGAAAACCTGGCACCACTAATGAGCTTATCACAAATACCCTTTGCTCTACGTGATACATTTAAGCCCCCCGGTAGAATTCCATCAGTGATACAACCTGTATAAATAGAATCTAACATGACATCAAAGATCCTATCCATTTGATCATCGATCTCCTTTGAGCTTCTAAGTGTGAGTTCATTTTTATATACAATTTCCGATATAGAACAGCTATTCGCATTCGTATACCTTAGTAAATCTGCTCCGGAATTAATTGGATAAGGAAATACTATTGAATTGGTGGACTCTTCGTGCAGTGACTCACCTTCAATAAAACCTCCACCTACCGATGCAAAAACCTGTTCTAAAACCAACTCCCCACCCATATACGCGTTGAATATCAGCGTATTAGGGTGGAGATTATGCTCACTTTGTTCGAATACTATGTCCCTCTTAAAATCAAATTGTATACTTTTTGAGTTAATTGGAATATGATTACTGCTCCGAACTTCGTCAATAATTGAGTCTATTTTATCGGTCTCTACTGTCTCAGGCTTGTATCCCAAT
>JAUILM010000894.1 GCA_030432855.1 Bacteroidia bacterium | reverse complement strand
TTCACATCAAATCTACCCTCCGTAATCTGTAGAATATCTTCTGGATCTCCCGCATTGCGGAGGTCAAAATTAAATGTACCAGTGACTCTTTCATCCGTCATCGATGATATCGTAATACTTCCCGCATTATTCGGCATGCCGGCTGTTAGCCATACTTCAGGACCTCCAAATGCCTTCTCATATATGGCGGACATTCCTGTACCTGTGATGGGATAGGTGCCAGGTCCAATATCCGACGTTTGGTAAACGGTTAAGGCAAAGTGTGATCCATCGGCTGCAAATGCTTCAACACGCACCATCGTATTATTATCCGTAATAGCCTCTTCTTCGTAGCCAAGTTCTGGATGACCGGGTGCACTACTTTGCCATGCTTTACCATTTATTTTGAAGGTAACCTGGCCATTATCGTTGCTGGGACCTTCTGATCCAGATGCAGATCCACCGCAACTTAAGATAGAAGAGATCGCAAGGACAAGGAGAGATAAAGCTACTAGACTCTTCATTTTTTGTTAGATCTACTGTGACCGTATCCTTAAAATACGAAATATTGGGGTGAGAAGTTTAGCAATTTTATCGCTGACCTGATGGCAGGTGGAGGTCCATTTACTATTTAATTGTACCTTTCTTTTTTAAAAAACATATTAATGCATCGAAGCTTAAATCTATTCTTGAGCCTATTGTTAATCATTGCGCTGATCAATGTAACCTATAGCCAAAACTATATCAATCCGACGCACAAGGTCACCCTCAGAGAAGCCCACCTGGGCACATTGGAAGTAGACACCCGGATTCTTAATAGTTACCACGCTGCTTCTAAAAACATTAATTCCTTCTATAAAAAGGCCCATGCAGTCCTTTCTGATAACGAGGCAGCTGCCTTTACAGACAAGAAAATCGTTCAATCTGCTTTGGAGCATGACATAAAGCTCCTGGGAGGAGCGATGCTGGGTGATGTTACCTCAAATAGTGTGGCCCTTTGGTTACGTCCCTATCTCGCAGCTACATTGCAAGTAAAGGTATCTCAGGGGACTAAAGAAGCGGGTCTCATTTCTTTGAATGATATCACGCCGGGAAAGAGCTATCACCTCTCAATAGATGGACTTGAAGCAAATACACGTTATGGTTATTCTGTTTATAGTGGGAGTTCGTTAATTTCGCAAGGCTCTTTTCGGACGATGCCTGACAAAGATAACGGGGAGCCCTTTCGCATCACTTTCGGATCATGTTCACACAAAGTTGGTTTGCATAATCCCAATATAATTCGGCAGATTGTTTCCCGATCACCTCAAATGATGGTACTTCTCGGTGACATCGCTGTAGATGACAGAGATAATCAGATAAACCTTCATCGAGCTGATTATCTGCTTCGTGACCTGTCAGATCCCTGGCAAACCCTGATTTCTCAAGTGCCTATCTATGCCGCCTGGGATGATCACGACTATCTAAATAATGATTTGGCAGGTATTCCAGAGCCGTTCACGGCGGAAGACCGGACTGCCTTGCGAAAGGTGTGGCAAGAGAACTGGAATAATCCTGCTGCAGTAGCTGAGGGCCTTCAATTCAATACCCGAGTAGGCCCGGTCGAATTGATCGTGCTGGATACCCGATCTTATCGTAATGTGGAGGCAAGGGGTGAGCGTGGTTCGTACCTGGGAGAGGAGCAAATGCAGTGGCTACAAAAAGTATTAAAAGAATCGACAGCTCCATTTAAGGTGATTTCCAGCGGTACCATGTGGAGTGACTATGTGACGAAGGGAAAGGATTCCTGGGGTACCTGGGATACATTAGCTCGTGAAGACTTATTCCAATTTATTGAGAAAGAACAAATACATGGTGTGATTTTTATTAGTGGTGATAGACATGGAGCACGAGGTTTTAAAATGCCTCGACCATCAGGGCATGTATTTTATGAATTTGAAGCTGCTACTTTAGGAGGCGTCCCGGGCCCGGACGCGATGGCTCCCGATACCACATCTCAACTCTTTGGCTACCACGGATCGGATATCATCGCCTTTGGAGAATTGACCTTCGAAAATAGCGGAAATGAAAAATCAGTGACATTTCGATTGATCGATGAGCTCGGAAATATACGAGAAGAACACACCATGGATTATTCGGAATTTATTCCTGGTAAATGATATGAATAATCATCTTTGACCTCCTACATCCAACGCCATACATCCGGCATCAGTCACCAAACATCAGACGTCCAACACCAACTTATACCCGATACCCCTTATGTTCACAATCCGCACCGTGGGATCCGCTTCCAGTTTTTTACGCAATTTTGAAATGAATACATCCAGGGTTCTGCCCACATAATCACCCTCATCTCCCCACACTTTTTTTAGAAGGATTTCCCGTTCCACCGGTGTGTTGGCATATTGATGAAGCGTCGATAATAATTCTGATTCTTTGTTGGATAGATCTACCTCCTTATCGTTAAGAAGTAGTACCATATTTTTCTTGTCAAATCGAGATTGACCCAATACCACCGTATC
>JAUILM010000893.1 GCA_030432855.1 Bacteroidia bacterium | reverse complement strand
GCCTGGTCAACATGATAAAGCCCTAAAATTTCTGGAGAAGGAATATTCAGCAGTGCCAAACTACATATTCGCCCAGGAAGATAAGTATGCCTTGATTGAAGCGATTGATCCAGAATGGAATGGTGCACTTCCTTATACGGTACTGGTAGATCCTGACGGTAACAAAGTGTGGTCTCATCAGGGAGAGGTAGACTTCCTGGAATTAAAGCGTGCCATTGTCGATCACCCTATGATTGGACGCTATTTCTAAGGCAAAAAGGATTGATGCCTCATACTGTCTGGTATGGGGCATTTTCTACAAACTTTGACTGCTATGAAAACAAATGCCATTAATAATGCAACAGGTCGTCGTCAATTTATTCGATATGCCGGGATGAGTGCCTTTGGAGTGACCTTCTTGCCTGGGCACCTATCTACGTATTCACCTTCCAATCTTAAAAACAATATACTACCCCGGAGTACCCCTGAGGCTCAGGGGGTATCTTCTCAGGGAATATTAGATTTCCTAAAAGGTGCAGCTGAAGGACGTAATGAGATCCATAGTATTATGGTCATGCGGCATGGACATGTAATCGCCGAAGGGCATTGGAGCCCATTCCATAAAGACTATAAACACACGCTGTATTCCCTCAGTAAGAGCTTCACCAGTTCTGCCATTGGTTTTGCAGTATCTGAAGGACTGCTGACCGTAGCTGACCCGGTGATCAAGTTTTTTCCTGATGACAAGCCATCGATAGTCAGTGACAATCTGGCAGCGATGCAAGTAAGACATCTACTGACCATGACCACGGGACATGATACCGGCTCCATGGGAAATCTACGGGGCTCGGACGGCAACTGGCCAAAAGCCTTTTTGGCAAAAGAAGTTGTACACACTCCGGGGTCACATTTCCTCTACAATACAGGGGCGACCTACATGCTATCAGCCATTATTCAGACGCTCACAGGCGAAACTTTGATGGAGTATTTAAAACCCCGACTTTTTGATCCCCTGGGTATCGAAGGGCATGATTGGGAAACATGTCCCCAAGGAATCAACACGGGTGGATATGGCCTTAGAGTCCGCACACAAGACATTGCTCATTTTGGTCAACTCTACCTGCAGAAAGGTATGTGGAACGGAAAGCAACTCCTACCGGCATCATGGATCGAAGAAGCCACCATGAAGCAAACAGATTCTCAGGAAGGCGATGGAGACTGGTCTCAGGGCTATGGATATCAATTTTGGCGGTGTACACCGGGTTGCTACCGCGGAGATGGAGCTTTTGGACAATATTGCATCGTCATCCCGGAGAAAGATGCCGTAGTGGCAATGAACAGCGATAGTGTCAGTATGCCGGAATCCATGCAACTAGTATGGGACTACCTACTACCTGCCATGAAGGATTCTGAAACCTTGCCCGCCGATAAAAAGCTACAGAAGCTTCTCAAGAAATCGCTGGAGGCACTCACCATTCAACCTCCTCAACATCAAAAAAATGTGGCATTGCAGTCATCGGTCAATGGCAGGGAGATCAAATTTCCATCCAATGATCTGGGTCTTGCATCATTGAGACTGGAGTTCTCAGCCAACAAATGCAGGATAAAACTTGTAGACACCTACGGTACTCATACCGTGGTCGGTGGGATCAATGAATGGAACGTAGGAGATAATGCCCGTGTTGAACCTATGTCCCTACTGGCTATTCCGGGACGTACCAGCGTACCTACCAAAATAGCAGCAAGTGTCACCTGGCCCAATGAAAACGAACTTTCGCTCACCTGGAAGTACGTTGAAAACGCGCATACCGATACGATCAATTTGAAATTTGAAGAGAATACTGTAACTATATCATTCTTAAACAGCGTGTCTGCAGGTAGGGAACAAGAAGATCCGAGAGCAGATATCACAGGAACCTTAATGTAAATCACAATCAATATGAAAATCATCACTTTACTACTGGCTGTCTGCTTCTATTTCCCACTGCAGGATGTCGAACTCACTACGATTTTTAATGGCGAAGACTTTGATGGATGGGTCCTACCGGAGGACAATATTTGGTGGTCGGTAGAAGATGGAGTATTACACGCCAAAAGTGGACCCGAAAAGAAGGGGTCGATCTTGTGGACCGATAAGGACTACACTGATTTTGTGATCGAGTGTGATTTTAAGATGGGAGATGGCACCGTAGATTCCGGTATATTTATTCGATCTGATCACGATCAAATTCAAATTGGAGAGTCAGGCTCGTTAAAAAGAGACATGACATGCTCACCATATATTCCCGGAAAGGGATACCCGGTAGAGGCAGAGAACATACCAGAACTATTGAAAATGGATGACTGGAACACGCTACGGGTACGTGCGATTGGGAATAAATACACCGTCTGGCTCAATGGACAGGAAGTGATGAATTATACGTCCGAAACAGCCACAGATGAAGGTCCTATTGGCATCCAATTGCATCCTAACCGGGATATGACGATCGAATACAAAAACATAAAGTGCGCTGCCTTGTAGGCAATTAAAA
>JAUILM010000892.1 GCA_030432855.1 Bacteroidia bacterium | reverse complement strand
TAAACCCCAGATACGCTAGCGGAAAATATGTAGGATAGGCAAATCGTGTTCGGTTATATCGGTAGGCATCATCTGGTGCACGGACCACTCTTCGAAGCTCGCCATCATTCTCCAGGGAACTAATAGCCGCCTTCTCGTATAGCAACGTCTTTCTGCCTCCCTTCTTTACCTGGGAATGATCCTGGATTTCATCCTGACCATCGCCCGGAATAACCCGAAGTAAGATGCTACGATCGCTCTCTCCCTGGATCACGAACTGATCGTCCCCATCCATACCAAATAGTCGAATTTCATCTGTTTCTTCAGGATCAAAGGACCTTTGATAATAGCGGTCCGCTTTTTCACCACCCTTCAACTTAAACATTTGTACATCCACTGATCCATCCTTATTCCTCATCACCTCAAACCGTTCATGCTTATTTGAACCCACTACGTCCACCTGTTTGGCCAGCATAGCATAGTATTGATCTGCATACGACTCAAGGTCCCGGATTCTTGCTTTTAATTTGGCTGCAATCAAATGTCCGTCCGTATTGTAGATTTCTGAGGGCATAGCGGCCACAGCACTATCGATGACCTGTTCATTAATACGATCCTGAATATAGCGAGCTGCTTCCGACCAAACTTCTCCACTGGCTTCTGAGGCCACAAACCGATCCAGATGTCGGGCTTGCCACATGAGGCTTCGCAGTCCTTTGATTTTAAAATCAAAATGCTCACCGGAAGGTTTGGCCCACTCCCGATCAGCCAGCCAGGGAAGAATTCCATCCCATACAGAAAAAACGTGATCTCGATCCCGGGGAATGGGTCGATACAAATATCCTTTGTCTTTCTTAAAACCTGCCCATTTCCAGTTGTCTTCATGTTTTCCCCAATCACCCACCAGTATATCAAACACACGGGCCCTGACAAACTCTTCTACATCGATTACGTGGTCTCTATCCCGAAACATACGCCTGAACAGATTAAGGCTACGTTTTATATCATCTGCTCCTGCAAAAGAAATCCCCTTTGCCTTGGGATCCACCGGTCGGTCCTCCAACAAGCCCATCATCCCCCCAAATTCAGCACCAAAAATGCCCAGCTTCGTGTCGTTTGGCATCGCAAACAAAATAGGTTGAGCATGCAGGATGTCAAGATGATCTAACATATAGCTTGCAGTCAGCGCTCCATAGGGCTGCTGTGTAGTCGTCTGATCCTGTATCAGGAGGGAAATAATCGTGGATCTCAGGTCACGATCCAGGGCTTTACTGGGATCTTTATCCACCGACCTAAAAACGTATTCAAGCCCCGTCTCAGGAGCAATGAATTTCAAGGATTTTGTCTGTCTGCCACCCCCTACTTCGAGCGGATCAATTCCTCCCTGAAAAGAATCGAGGTCAAGGACGGGAAGATTTACTTTTGTCGTCCAACTATCTCTGTAGTGCTTTCCAAGCCACTTAATCTTACGCTTATTAGCCGCATAATTGGGATTGGCAGCCATCGTAATTCTTTCCGGTCGATCAAGATTTCCAATAGGTTGGTATGAGGGAAAATCCGTGCAGGGAAGTAATCTGTGGTTAACCGGGATGGTGGGCTGCGGCATGATGCAAGGCGCCTGAAATAAAGTCTGAAAAGGCAGAGCAAGAAATCCTGAATCCTGCTCGATATACGTAGTAGATTGGACGAGTCCAGAAGGATAGTAGGTCACTGCCACTACCCCTTTGTCAGTGGTTGCTTCTATAGTTTCATTTACCCTTCTGACGTACCCTTTCCCACGTACCGAACCGCTATTGATTATCACGTTTTCCCGATCACGAATGATCTCTATATTATGCTCATGTCCGGAGGCATAAATGAGCGAAAAATGATCCGACAAGATACCCCGCAGCTGATCTCGAAAATGCAGGAAGTGCTCGTTGACCGTTTCATACTTTGATCCTACATTCTGCCTAAAAGATGTCACGAAATGCGAAACACCTGGTAGGGGAAATATCCACTCGTGCCAGGGAAATCTCCCACCATATTTACCATTACTATAGATGGGATGATGGCCAACCAGCATAAGATTGCCTGTCACCTGATCATCAATGATTGATTCCACCTCTTCAAGAATGCTTTCCTCCGTAGACAATTGGCAAACGCCCGACTCACTTATGGGCTTCCGATGCGGATGATTGACCCACTGCGTATTTAAAAGCATCAGGTTAAGACCGTCCATTACACTATAAATCTCGGGTCCCGGACAACCATCCCGTAAAGGAAACTCTACATTTTTATATGCCTTCTTATTTAAGTATTCCTCCAGCAATCTGATAGCGGACCAACCCTGCTCCTGGCCGTCATCCCAGTCGCGGTCACCTGGTACAATCAATACTGTACCACCTTTCAGCTCAGTTACCGTACCCAGAAAAATATCAAGTAAATGCGTTGCCTCCCGAAAATTTTTCTGTGCATTAAGCACATCCCCATTGAGCACCAGCGTCCAATCATTAGGTGTGTTGTCTAAAACAACCTTTACTTTTTCTGCGT
>JAUILM010000061.1 GCA_030432855.1 Bacteroidia bacterium | reverse complement strand
CATATTTATCCTTCTTCAGGCCCTTTCCGTATTGAAACCTATAATTGTTGCTGGTCAGAGCGAATCGTGAATATTGAAAATCCATCTGATAAAGTACTCCAACTTTCCAATCGGATAAATTTGATTAGTCATCAATTTGGAGACTATATGTCATCCCCAACAGCACTGTATGAAATCAACGTGTACGAAGGCGTAGTGGGACAACCATTTAATTTTGATTTTCTGCACGAATCAGCTTTGGAACTACCGATTCACACGGGATATGCCCCTTCTTTTGAGACACAGTATCAATTACCATGGGAAGTGGGGGATGGAGCGCCAGCTTCTTTTTCCTTCGATCAGGACGGAGCATTTATGTGGTCTAGCCCCAAAGTGCCGGGAGACTATTCGATGGCCATTCGATTGCTGGAAATTGTCGAAAACGACACGATTCAGGATTTTGTCTATCCCATGAGTATACATGTCAGCAACACAACCACGACTGAGGAACTTTCTCCTGACCTGATTCTGGTGGGTTCCAATCCTGGCAATGGTCACATTGTCTTTACCAAATCATTTAAGATGCTCCGCGTCTATCAGTTAGATGGTCAATTGGTTGGAAGCTATGCAGGTGTTGATAGATTGGATCTTTCCGGGTATTCGGACGGTAGCTACCTCATATGGTTGGACGATGAGGAAATGCAATACGTGCATCGCTATATCAAACACTAGCGTGCCGATGCCATCCAGAGTGGCCACACTAGTCCTCTTTCCTACCACTGCAATTTTCGAGTTAACATATGTTTAAGAATTTGGAAACAGTACAATGGTGATGCATCGAACTTATCGTTATGTCAGACTGGTTATTCTGGTGCTGATCGAATCAATTTGAGATTAAATAAGAAACGATGAAACGAAAGGATTTTTTTAAAAAGGGATTATTAGGTATAGGATCAATCATGGCCATTCCCACCACCATGTCTTCGTGTGTGAAAGATGGAGAAACGGATATGACTTCTACAGGAGATTGTACGCTATCTCCCAGTGAGACAGCAGGCCCCTTTCCCATAAAATCGCCCGCTGAGCTGGTGCGTGCTAACATTGTGTCGGATCGGGAAGGCATTGCTTTGTTGGTGACTCTGCGCGTTTTGGATCAAAGTAATGATTGTCAACCGGTTCCCGGGGTATATGTGGATATCTGGCACTGCGATGCAGATGGTAATTATTCCGAATATGGTGGCACCGGCATGCAGTCCACGAATTATTCTAACGCGCATTTTTTACGCGGTCGGCAGATGACCGATGATAATGGCACAGTTTCTTTTATCACCATCTATCCCGGTTGGTATCCTGGCAGAGCTCCACACATCCATGTGGAAGTTTTGGATAGCGATGAACAATCTATCCGGGTGACGCAAATAGCTTTCCCCGAAGATACCTCGTCAACTATATACGGTACAGAGGACTACCAGGGAGATGCAGACACTTCGAATACTGGAGATAATATCTTTTCAAATAGTCTTGATGACAACATGGTTGACAGTATCACGGGCAATATAGAGGATGGATTTCTCCTGTTTAAAGATTTAGTTATATAATATTCCATGTAAACGAGAGGCCGGGAACTCTAAAGTGAGTTTCCGGCTTACCTTCAGTGCTACGCTTAAGTGTAGAACGTTTTCCCAATATTCTATTATTTTGGTGAAAACGTCTTGACCTATGCGCTACATCTCTTTCCTCATCTGTTTGATGTCTTTCTTCTTCGTATGCGGCCAGGAAGGACCAGAACCCATCGTGATCGGTGAGCAATTTACCCTGACCTCAGAGGTGTTAGGTGAAGACCGACCGATTTTGGTATATACTCCTCACCATTATGAGGACAATGACAGAGACTACCCTGTGATGTATTTACTGGACGGCTGGGGAAATTTCCATCACACGACCGCATGTGTCAAATTTCTCTCTAAGAATAATCGTGCACCGGAGATGATCGTCGTGGGCATTCCCAATACAACAGACAGAAC
Organism: Bacteroidia bacterium; assembly: GCA_030432855.1. GTDB lineage: Bacteria > Bacteroidota > Bacteroidia > Chitinophagales > Saprospiraceae > JABDMH01. The sequence continues at coordinate 11,593 of JAUILM010000061.1, read as the reverse complement.
ACGTGATCTTACCCCTCCCACAGCAGATACTTCGGCATTCTCAACGGCTGGTGGTGCTGACAATTTATTTCAGTTTATTGAAAATGAATTGATCCCCGAGATAGATAAGAGATACCGGACCAGAGAGTACAAAATGTTAGTGGGACATTCTTTCGGAGGGCTGTTTGCTGTGCACAGTTTTGTGCATCATCCGAATGTCTTTGATGCGTACCTGGCTATATCACCGAGCCTATGGTGGGATAATCAGGTGCTGGTGGACCAGGTGGAGTCGTATCTAAAGGGTGACGGCAAGAACAGGTCAGGGCATATGTATCTGACCATGGGTAGTGAAACCGGAGCTATGCTAGGGGGTGTCAGAAAGGTAGCCGCCTTACTGGAGGAGAATCGAGCGGAGAATTTCTACTATCAGTTTGATCATATGCCGGATGAATCACATGGTTCTATTCCGCATCTAAGCACCTATAAGGGACTGGAGTTCATCTTTGAAAAATGGAATATTCAAAATCGAAGAGAGGCTATCGCTGAAGGGGGATTTTCTACTTTAGAGAAGTACCGGGACGAGCTTGATGACCTGTATGGTCTCGATCCCTCCTGGGATGAGCAGATGTTGGATCGACTGGGTCAGGATCTTATCATGTCAAGAAAACCCGAAGAAGGGCTGGCTGTGTATGAGCTGGCAGTCACCGAATATCCGGAATCAGAAAGGATCGCTATGCATCTTGCCGAGAGCTATTTGAAGGTAGGTAAAGAGGAAGAGAGTAAAGAGGCCTATCGAAGAGTCCTGGAGATCAATCCTAAGAATTTTGCCGCCCGGGTGGGACTCAAGCAGCTGGGAGAGGATGTGGGGGAATTAGTGCCTGAAGTGACTCTGACGCAAAAGGAGATCGCTTTATACTCTGGTCAATATGCTATGGAAATGGGAGTCACTATCACGGTGGATGCTGAAAATGGACAGATCTGCGCTGAGGCAGATATTTTACCCCGAGAACAATTGTATCCACTGGGAGACCATCGATTCTATGTGATCAGTAAAGAGTCTACCATGATTTTTACGGTTGAAGGTGATAGAGCTACCAAACTGCTGGTGGAGACTCCTGATGGATCATTTGCAGGAGTAGTCAAAGAATAGTGGATTAACCGTTAAGTTGGTTTTTCCGCGGAATTCTCTCAGGCCTTAACCCTTCGTATTTACGTTTCCATCTCCTCTTTGACCAGTCTTATTTGGGGTTTAAGCTATTCTCATTACCCGTATTTTATTCTGATGATCAAGTCCAAATGAGTCTTAAAAGGCCTGTAATCAGTTATTTATACACGGGTGGTTGTTACTTCGTGTGCATTTGACAACAAACCATTTTCAGGAAATCCAGCATTCATAACCAAAAAAAGGGCATGAGGTACCGAAAATCGAAAGATCGATTTTGTCGGTCATTTTGATCCCATCTTTGAAGTGTAATTCGAAAGATAATAAAGACAAAAAGTAAATATTATGTGCGGAATAATGGCAAATATCGGAAGTGAAAATGCAGCAAGAGAAGTACTGGCAGGACTTAAAAAACTCGAATATCGAGGTTACGATAGTGCAGGTGTGGCAGTTTTCAATAATGCTCTCAATGTATTTAAAGTAAAAGGAAAGGTAGCAGATCTTGAAGATCATGTGAAAAATCAACCGATGGCTGGATTAGTTGCCCTGGGACATACGCGATGGGCTACTCACGGAGTGCCTGCCGAAAATAATGCTCATCCACATATGTCAGAAAATGGAAGACTGGCAATGGTCCATAATGGTATTATCGAAAACTACCAGTCTCTAAAAAACTTCCTGATTGAAAAAGGATATTCATTTAAATCAGATACAGATTCAGAAGTACTAGTACAATATATAGCATGGTATCAGGATCACTATCAGTTGGAATTGACTGAGGCAGTAAGAAGATCATTGGGGGATGTTGAAGGATCTTTTGCTTTTGTAATATTGGATAGTACCGCTCCGAATACAATGGTGGCGGCAAAAAATGACAATCCTCTTGTAGTCGGTATATCAGGATCTGGTTTTTATCTGGCTTCCGATGTTTTTCCACTTACAGAGAGTTGTGACAAAGTAATTTACTTAGAAGATCAGGAAATCATTACTGTTCATCTGGAAGGAGACTATGAAGTAATTGATTTTGAAAACGCCAGCATTACTCCCGAAGTACACACACTCGAACGAAAGGACACAGTATATTCTAAGGAAGGTTTCGATTCCTTCATGCTCAAAGAAATATACGAACAGCCGGAGATAATTGCGAGGACCCTGAAATCTTATGTTGACACAAACCTGGCCGAAATTAAAATTGAAGCTATTGACCTACACAGACGCATTTTCAAACAAGCAAAGAGAATAGTTATCGTGGGTTGCGGTACCTCCTGGCATGCGGGCCTTATTGCGGAGTACTTAATTGAATCCATGGCAGGCATTCATGTGGAAGTTGAGTATGCCTCCGAGTTTCGATACCGTGATCCTCTAATCAGCACTTCAGATATTGTGATCGGAATTTCTCAGTCAGGAGAAACGGCAGATACCCTGGCGGCCATTAAATTGGCTAATGAACGAGGGGCATTTACCTATGGTATTATTAATACACCAGGTTCTACCATTGCCCGGCATACCGATGCAGTAAGTTATATCAAGGCAGGTGTGGAAATCGGCGTTGCTTCTACCAAAGCATTTACGGGGCAAGTTTCCCTTTTGACATTGATTGCCTTAAAGTTGGCAACCATCACCGGAAAGCTTCATCCGCTACAATGCAAAAAGTCCATCGATGAATTTTTAGAAGTTCCAAAAATGATGCAGGAAGCGTTGTTGACTGATCAGCTGCTTGGTGATCTGTCCCAAAACTGGGTGAATAAAGAAAGTGCTTTATTTCTGGGACGCGGTCTTAATTTTCCCGTAGCACTTGAAGGTGCCCTTAAATTGAAGGAAATCTCTTACATACATGCGGAAGGATATCCGGCAGCAGAAATGAAGCACGGACCCATAGCATTGGTTGACAGTGAGATGCCCGTCTTCATTTTGGCAACTAATAAAAGCGCCTTGCTTAAGTTGACAAGCAATATTCAGGAAATAAAATCAAGAAAGGGTGAGGTGATTATAATTCGGAATGCGGGAATGGAAATCGATGCTGCATTGGCTGATTATCAAATTGAAATACCAGCTGTCTCTGAGTTTCTCACTCCTCTCACCACAGTAGTACCTCTTCAACTTATTTCTTATTACATCGCAAAAGGACGTGGCTGCAATATTGATCAACCTCGTAACCTTGCAAAATCAGTAACTGTAGAATAATAATCAGAATTTAAAAAAAAATACTTCCGGACGGAAGTGGACTTAACTAAAATAATCTTTTACAAAAAAATCTAAAAAATATTAACGATGAATTCTTTAAACAATTACCTGGCTAGCACTCTATTGGAAAACAAAACAGCGCACAAAGCGATCACTGCAGATGTTTCAATGTACCAACGACTCTGTGATAAAGAGGCATCTCTTGCCCTGGTCGGTCTGGGATATGTGGGCCTGCCCATCGCGCTTGAATTCGCAAAGCACTTTCAGGTCATCGGATTTGACATCAATGAAGGTCGTATAGACATGATGAAGGATCATGTAGATCCATCCGGTGAGCTTTCCACTGAAGATTTCTTAAACCGGGATATTACGTTCACGGCTTCACCCAAGGAGCTGGAAAAGGCTGAAGTAATCATTGTAGCCGTGCCCACTCCAGTTGGTAAGGACAACGCTCCTAACCTCCGACCTGTGACACTTGCCTGTGAAACAATTGGAAGATCACTGAAGAAGGGCAATATCGTAGTGTTCGAATCAACGGTATATCCGGGCTGTACAGAAGAAGTATGCATTCCTATCCTGGAGTCAGTGTCTGGCCTGAAGTATATGGAGGATTTCAAAGTAGGGTACTCACCAGAGAGGATCAACCCAGGTGATAAGGTGCACACACTGACAAGCATCACAAAGATTGTGTCTGGATGTGACGAAGAAGCAGAGAGAGAGATCTATAATATTTACGATCATATTATCGAGGCCGGTATTCATTTAGCTCCGTCTATTAAGGTGGCAGAAGCAGCCAAGATTGTAGAAAATACCCAACGAGACATAAATATCGCCTTCATGAATGAACTCTCAGTATTTTTTGAAGAGCTCAATATTAATACCCATGACGTACTGGAAGCAGCCGGTACGAAATGGAATTTTCTCAATTTCTTTCCGGGGCTTGTAGGTGGACATTGTATCGGAGTTGATCCTTACTATCTCATCCATAAGGCCAGGGAACATGGCATGCAGCTTCCCGTGATCAGCTCTAGCAGATTCATTAATGATAGTATGCCAGCCAAAGTGGTAAAGCTTGTGGAGCAGCGACTTGCAAAAGCCGGAAAGAAATTGTCAGAAAGTAAGGTCCTGGTATTGGGAGCTACCTTCAAAGAAAATGTGACTGATCTTAGAAATTCTAAAGCGTCAGAATTAGCACAATTATTTTACGCCAAAGCCGGATCCCTGGATGTAATTGATCCTATGGCCGATAAAGGTGAAATGATGGACTACTATGGACTCAATCTGGCGGAGACATTTGCCGACGACTATGATGCAGTTGTGTATGCAGTAAATCATAAGGATTTTGAAATTATCGATTGGAGCTTTATCGAGGAAATCACTAATGATGCAGCAGTTGTCTTCGACTTCAAACGGACTTTGACGGTACCAGTGGAAGGAGCTGGTAAAATAGAATACCTGACACTTTAATAATTGATTAATAATAATTAAAGGTCTGATAAAATGCGAGTCGTAACGCTTGTTTTAATGATGTGTTGGCCAATAATGTTAATTGGCCAGCACTCATTCTTCATAGATTCACTTTTTACATGTGAATACGGTAGCCTAGGCGATGCGCAGCTGGCTTTTAATCAAGCTCAGATTTCTCAGTTGAGAAGAGATAAGGGAATTAGCCTGGGACTGACCACCTCGACTTTTCAGGATGATTTGACCAGTGGCTGGTCTTCCAGATTAGTAGCAAAGACTGGCTTTTTTGCCAACGGACTTAAGGACAGAAAGCTTCAGATACAGATGCTGGAAAAGCAAGGATTGGTGGACTCCTTAGCTATGAATGAAGAAGATCTGGCATCGAAATACGGACTATACTATGACTACATCATTTACCTGTTTAATCAGGAGAAAAGGGACCTTATTGATGAATTATTAGTGCAAGTTGATACGCAAAACAGAGTACTAACAGACCTGTTTTATCAGAGACTGGTAGACTATGATCAGATAAGAAGCTTGCGACAGACCAGGGCCCAGTTTGAAACGCTAGGAGCTTCCCATGAGACATATAATGCAATGCTTAAACCAATACTTGATACACTTGATTTACCGGTACAGTTACCTGAATCATGGGTTTCTGTAGACTTTAAAAGTATTTCGAACGCTACCAAAACCGATACCGTAAATACCCTAATATTGGCAGCAGAGACTGATATTATTGACTTAAAATATAGGGCAAAAGATCTTCCTCAGGCTAATATATCACTAGGCTATGATATTCTTAGAAATCGACCCTATCTGTCAGTTGGGTTGTCGAAGAAAATTGGATCAAATGCCGATAAGATAAAGGAGGCAGAAAAGGCAATCCTTTTGGAAAGACAACGGGCCACAGAAGTGCAACACCAGAAGGAATTGTTGAATTATCAATATGAATACGACTACAAGTTGAAACAATACCGCCATCTGCAACATGATTTGTTCAGCCTGGCAGAAAACATAACCGAGATTAGAACCCGTCAGCAGGTGCTCTCACTCGAAAATAGTATTGATGAGGCGAGACTGCGAATCGATAGTTTGATGGTAAGGTACGAGATGGTAGACTTAGAGCAACAGGCTCTATTGATTTTATTGCAAGTGAAGCGAAAGTTTCCACGGATCGTGCTGGGCCATTATACAACACCCCTAATGTTCGAGGATGAGCAAAAGAAATATAAGGGACAGAGATATGTATTGGTAGATTCAGAGACATCCATCGATAAAGACTTACTGAGTTATTTGAAGAGCAATGAATTGACGATGGTTAGTATGGAGGAGTTAAATGAATTAAGCGATCTCTTCACTATTGACCCAGCCAGATTTGAGACCCGCCTGGCAATGGAACAAGCTATCGATCATCATCTTACCGCATATCCTGACGACAAATTATTATTTGAAAATATTGAAAGCATTCGACAGCTGGATCTTGGATCGCTCCGGCAGCAGAATAACCAAACCATTTTTTAAAACAGACTGACCATGAAAGCATTTAAACTACGAGAAGAAAAAACATTCGTTAAGATTCTGAAGGAGCCCCCGAAAGAGCAAAAGAAAGTGAACTGGAGTCGTCGATTGTACCTGCTGATTTTTGCAGTGATTCTCTTTCAGGTCGGATCAAAAATGTATAGAGGTCACATGGTCATTTTCGCAAATGGTCAAATAGATCTGCCCAAACAAACCGTCAACTTTAGCAATGATATTCAGTTGATGGACCTCTGGGTAGAGAATGGAGCAAGGGTTTGCAAAGGCGATACACTTTTCATGTATAAGACAGTAGTCGATGAAATTAATAAGGAAGTGGAGCGAATCCAGGACCCATCCGAAGACTGGATTACCCGAGAATTATTATCATTTCGCAGAAAGATCGAACTCAACAAAGTCTTGATAGGAAATCAGAAGGAGCAATTGACAAATCTTAAGAACCAGGTGAGCATAAATGAAAAGTTATTGCTTAGCGGAGTGCATGATAGCTACGATGTTTATCAATCGCTATTACGTCAGGTAGCAAACATGGAATCGGAAATTATGCTGAAGGAGCAGGAAAGTAAACTATTCGAACAAAATATCGGATCGCTCATGTTTCAGCAGGCAAAGAGTAACCGAATGCATTCTGAGAAATTTGAAGTCTTTGAGATGATCAAGTATTTCACATCGCCGATGGATGGTGTGGTTAGTGATATTTTCTACGAGCCCAATGAGATTTGTTATAAAAAAGAAGAGCTGCTTTCACTGCATCAGCTGGAAAATCCAACGATCAACACATATTTCGATCCTAATGAAATCAAGTATTTGCAGGTAGGAGATCCTGTCCAAATCTCATTTCCCGATGGTAGCAGCCAGCAAGGGTTAATCAACAAGTTTTTTGTGAGTACATATGCCGTACCTTCTGAATTTCAGAAGAAGTATGAACCCACGGAGCGAAATATAGTGGCTGAAGTAGTGCCACTGGATTTGGATGATACCAAAAAATGGCAGAACTTCTATAAGATGGAAGTGAGTATTTCCAAGCCCAGATACGCATTCTTTTGAAAGCTGAAAACGTGCTATTCGACCCAAAAATCCTGCTTTGACCACCAAAAATCGAAAGATTGAAAATCAGGTATGCAGATTCGTCACCTTTGTAGTGTAATAGAATTAAACCAATGTCATTAAGAAGAGTCATATCAGCATTGAGGCCAGAGATCAGGACCTATGGTGACCTGAATCTGGCCTTTGTTGAGCACTCACATGTCTTGAATGCGTTGTCCGATTTTCATTTCGATGGGATAGTAGTGAAGGATCCCGGTCTGATCTCAGAAATCCGTAGGAGTGATCAGTTGTACTTGAAGCCCATATTGTGGGAAGAGGGAGACTGTGCAGGTGCTGACGGTACATTTGATAAGGATCAACCGACGAGAATCACACATAAGATTCAAAAGATCAATGAAGCGGCAGAGCAATTTGTCGGACTCCCGCTACCTGGTAATGGAAATGATAGACTGGTGGCAAAGCTGCTGCGATTGTTGATCTCCAGATCTACACCTCTCTCTCCGCGGGCTACACGCGATCGACGCATTGGTTATGCTTTGGATATGCTTGAGAATCTCAGTGTGGAGCAGGACCAACTACAACTCATAAAATTTCTGAACCACTATACTGATAAAGGGTATTTCCGCAGAAAACTGATGGACAGAGTGAATCTTTGCTATGAGTGTGAAAGTGGCTACCTCAATTTCTCAGAATGCTGTAGTTCCTGTGAAAGTATAGACTTAAAGTCTGAGCAACTCATCCATCATTTTCGGTGTGCGTATATAGGTCCGGAAAGTGACTACAAGCGAGGTGAAATCCTGGAATGCCCTAAGTGCAATCATGTACTAAAGCACATTGGTATAGACTACGATAAACCATCCGAGATACATACTTGCATGGATTGCAATCATACCTCTCAGGAGACGGCCATGAAAGCCAAATGTGTCGATTGTGGAAGGGATAATGCCCTGGACAAACTTTCTACCCATGCTATCTATGAATACCGGGTAACGGAAAGTGGTACTGAATTTTCGAAATCCACCAGAAATCAGATGCAACCCAACCTGATGATGGATGCATCAGACAGTGATGAATATGTTCCATTTGCCGTATATCAGATTCTCAGGAGTCATGAATCGCGAAAGCAGGATCTCTATGAAAATGGTCTCTCAGAGTTAAGAATTAGCGTGAGTGAGCAGATTCTGGGGTCACTGAATTCCGGTTTGCGTAAAGGACTATTAACAGAACTTGCCGGGATAGTTAAACCATACCTTAAGCATCAGGATATTCTCTCGATTAATACAGATTTTCAAATCACCATACTACTACTCAATTATTCTGGGGAGGCACAGCAGCAGTTGCGAGACATGTTGGAGTATAATCTGGATAAGATGCTTCGGGATAATCAATGGACCCGGGATAAGGCCGTAGAAATCAGCATAAGCCTCCTCGAGTCATGAGCCCAATATGGGAGTACATATTGCCTGAATATATCTCCTTCTGGTGGGCTGGGGGCATCGGTAAGTTTATCCGGATTTTTTGGTACTTTATCATCTTCGAATTGACAAGGTACATTGCCGTGGATTTTCTCGTAGCTGCATATTTTAAATTGCATGAAAAAAAGCGAGAAAAGGCCTGGAATCTTGCGCGTGCGAAACTATTTGCCGAAAATCCTTTGATTTCTATCATTATACCCGGTAAGAATGAAGGTCCCCACTTATTCAAACTGACCAGGTCACTGGCTGAGCAAACCTATCAAAACTTTGAATTGATCATAGTAGACGATGGCAGTGACGATCAGACACCCACTATCGGCAAAAATCTTGAGAAGCTGGGTTTGATTCACACTTTTTTGCGCAATGAGATGAGAGGGGGTAAGGCATCAGCAGCAAATCTGGCCTTGCGTTACTGTCATGGGAAGATTGTAGTACATCTTGACGCGGACTGCTCATTTGATTATGATGCTATTGAGCAGATCATCATCCCATTTTATATGGATGACAAGATCGGTGCCGTGGGAGGAAATGTAAAGGTGCGCAACTACAGAGATAGTTTAGCGGCCAAGTTGCAGGCGATAGAATACTTAAAAACCGTATCGGTGGGACGAATTATCACCTCTACCTTAGGCATATATAAGATCATTAGTGGTGCTTTTGGAGCCTTTCGCATGGATGTGATCGATCGGATAGGGGGGTGGGACATTGGACCGGGACTGGATGGAGACATCACCGTAAAGATCAGAAAATCAGGCTTTAAGACGGTTTTCTCCCCCAAAGCCATTTGTCTTACCAATGCACCCTCGAAGTTCAAAGTATTAACAAAACAAAGACTTCGTTGGGATAAGTCCATTATTCGCTTCCGGGTGAGAAAGCATAAGGATGTATACCTGCCACATCAGGGCTTTAGCTGGTCTAACTTTTTTGCACTATTTGAAAATGTTTTCTATAATGTAGTACTGGATATAACGTGGTGGATCTATATTCTGGACATGTACTTAAACTACAGCTCCAGTTTGGACTTTATCATTTATATGAATCTAACATTGTATTTCTGTGTTGGATTTGTTCAAATGACAAGCATATATATCTTTTCAGAAAGACGTAAGGAAGAATTGTACCTCTGGAGGTATTTGCCGCTTATGAGTATCTATACAGGTCTTTATCTACGTATGGTGCGCACACGGGCTTACTTTGATGAATTATTGTTTAAGAAGAGTTATGATGACCCATGGAACCCTTACAAGTCCAGTAGCCAGGCAAAATTGAATGGATTCTAACACTAAAATAACATGAAAGGAATAATCTTCACAGAGTTTATTGACATGGTCGAAGAACATTTTGGTTACGAGATGGTTGATTACCTAATTGAGAGCTCAGAACTGCCTTCTGGAGGCAGTTATACGTCGGTGGGTACCTATAATTACAGTGAAATCATGCAATTGGTACGGCAATTGCATTTAAAGACTGAAATACCTCTGGATGACCTATTGAGGACATTCGGAATTCATTTACACAAGACATTTACAACGGGATATCATCACTTTTTTGAAGCATATGATTCGTCACGCGAGTTTCTGGAGTCTATTGACAATCATATCCATGTGGAGGTAAGAAAGCTTTATCCAGATGCTGAATTGCCCAGATTTGTGACATCTCGTCCAAATGAAGATACATTGGAGATGTTATATACTAGTGAACGAAAGATGGGGCAACTTGCATTAGGATTGATCGAAAAGTCGGTGGAATTCTACAATGAAAAAGCAGAAGTAACCATGGAAAATCTGAGTAATGATGGTACTCAGGTGCGATTTGTGATCAAATATATTCAATGAGTGAGGAACTAGAAATATTAAAAAGGAGACTAGCCAGGGAACGTAAGGCCCGTCTTGATGCGGAAAAGATTCTCGAAACCAAGGCGCAGGAATTATATGAAGCCAATCAATCTTTGCACGCCCTAAATTCATCGCTGGAAAGGACGATTGCACAGCGAACTCAAGAATTAAATTTTAAGGACAAGCAATTTAGATTGTTAGTGGAAAGTGCCAGCGATATCATCTTTACAACTGATGTCGAAGGCTATTTTCTGATGGTCAATCCTATGGCATGCTCTAAAATGGGATATGAATCCTCTGAATTAATCGGTATGAGATATATTGATTTGATTCCGGATGATTGGAAAGAAATTGTTTTCACTTACTATACCGAAATGAAGGAATCAGGTACTGAGAAATCGTACCTGGAGTTTCCAGTCAAGAAAAATAATGGCGAAGTCTTATGGCTGGGGCAAAGCGTTACAAAAAATACAGAAGGAGGCGAGGTCTTCTTTTCAGCTGTTGCACGCGATATCACAGAAAGGATAGAAAAGGAAGAAGAGCTTAAGCGAATTAATAGTAGATTTTCGATTCTACTAGAAAATCTCGTCGACGCCATTCTGGTAGAGGATGAAAACAGGCACATTGTACTTGTGAATAAGGCCTTCTGTAAAATGTTTAGCATACCACTCACCCCGGCTCAATTAGAGGGAATGGATTGCACCCAATTTGCAGACTCTGGAAAAGGTATGTTTGTAGATGAGGTTGGGTTTGTAAATAACATTGATAAATTACTCAGAGAGAAGACTATTGCTATTGGCGAAGAACTGCATACTAAGGATGGCAGAATCCTTACCAGAAACTATAGTCCCATCACCATAGATGGTGAAAGTATAGGTAACCTTTGGTATTATTCAGATATAACCGAG
>JAUILM010000060.1 GCA_030432855.1 Bacteroidia bacterium | reverse complement strand
CTTTAGCGGAGGTAGATACTCTGACCGGCAAAGAAGAAACCCCTACAGAAACTGATATCCATGAAGCTGTTTTTGAAGCATTAGAGGAAGCTGATGACCGGTCGGTAGACACGTATGAGGATACCATAGCTGAGGAACTGCCAACGTCAGACTGGGCTGCGGAGGAAGAGAAAGATGAAATAGAAGAAGACTCGCCTGTTAGATCAGAGGGTGAGAATCTTTGGGAAGAAGAAGAAGAAGAAGAAGAAGAAGAAGAAGTCGAGGATAAAGGTGTTGATATACATGAGGATCAAGAAACCTGGGTGGATGAGATAGAAGATGAAGACCTTGCAGAGGAAAGCTGGCGAGAAGAAGAACAGATCATCGAGTCCCCAGAACCCGTAGAGGACATAGTCACATCAGATGAGGAGATAGAAGAACGTCAACCTTCCGAGGTGGTAGCACTTGATGATGTACCAGAGGAAGAGTCACACCCTGAAATAGAAAGCCCTACCACTTCACATGTCTACCTGGACCAGGAAGCCGAAGACCTGCCGATTATACATACGCCGGTAGCATCCATGGAGTCTTCAGAACCCCCTGAGATTCCGGACACAGAGCTAAAGCTGGACACAGAAACCATTGAGGATTTTACCGACCACGATTCGCCTTTCTTGAATTGGCTGCACCGACTATCGGGCACTGAAGCGGGAGGCTTTGAAGAACTATCAGTAACGGAAGAGGAAGAATCTACATCAATCCTCTCCCCTGTTGAAGACGAAAAGGAGTCCAAAAAGGAGAAGAAGAAAAAGAAAGACAAGAAGAAAAAGAAGAAGGACAAAAAGAAGAAAAAGAAAAAGAAGAAAAAACGCTGGGAGGAAGAAAGTCTGAGGACGGATGAGGCCCTGGTTTCGGAGGCACTGGCGGAGATACTAGCTAATCAGGGCCACTACGATCGTGCCATTGAAATGTACAAAAGACTGCGTTTGATTATTCCTGAAAAAAGTGTTTTCTTTGCGCAGAAAATTGAGGAGCTAGAATCTAAAAAGTAGGTATATGGTTACATTTATGACCTTTTTAATCGCAATAGTTAGCCTTCTTTTGATGGCTGCTGTGCTTATTCAAAATCCTAAGGGTGGAGGTGTTGATTCTACATTTGGAGGCCAAAGTGCCAACCAGATGTTTGGAGCTGCTAAATCCACTGATTTCATAGAGAAAATTACCTGGGGACTGGCAATAGCACTCTTTGTACTTTGCATCATCACCACGTTGATGGTAGGAAGTACGGGCGGAGCAGATAGCCTGATCTCTGAATAAGAACGAATACTACCAGAAAAAAGACCTGAATGACTACCATTCAGGTCTTTTTTTTGTCACGCCATTTTGTCAATACAAATGCCAGAATTGAGCGACATTTTGAGCACAGAAGGTGACTTTGACATGTTCATCTGCAATATTGACAGAAAATTTCGAATGGCACAAGAAGTGTAGACAAACTCTGTATGTAAACCTTTTTCCTAACAAATAAATTAAAGTTTGATACTTATGATGAAGCCAATTAATGATAGAGTAGTCGTAAAGCCTGCTCCGGCTGATGAGAAGACGAAAGGTGGAATTATCATTCCTGATACAGCTAAGGAAAAACCTCAACGAGGCGAAGTTGTTGCGGTAGGACCCGGTAAAGATGGAAACCTTATGACAGTAGCAGAAGGTGATATAGTACTCTACGGAAAATACGCCGGTCAGGAGCTTTCTTACGAAGGTACCGACTATCTGATCATGAGAGAAGACGATATCCTTGTCATTCTGGACAAGTAGTCGTTTTGGACACAACCTCTGTGACATGGTAGTCACTCAACTTCAAATCAATTTTTGTAAATCTAAATCTTAAAATAAAATGGCTAAAGAAATTAGCTTTGATACTGATGCACGGGCGAGACTAAAAGCAGGAGTTGATGCCCTTGCAAACGCTGTAAAAGTAACGCTCGGCCCTAAGGGTAGAAACGTCGTGATACAAAAATCTTTCGGTGCTCCTTCTATCACTAAAGATGGTGTATCGGTTGCCAAAGAAATAGAATTGGAAAACCCCATCGAAAACATGGGTGCTCAAATGGTGAAAGAAGTCGCTTCAAAGACTTCTGACGTGGCTGGTGATGGTACCACCACTGCGACCGTATTGGCTCAGGCTATGATCACTGCGGGTATGAAAAACGTAACCGCTGGTGCCAATCCTATGGACCTAAAAAGAGGTATCGATAAAGCCGTAAAGCTCGTTATTCAAGACCTTGCTTCTCAATCAGAAGTAATTGGGGATGATTTTGACAAAGTAAAACAAGTAGGTTCGATCTCAGCTAACAATGATGAGGAAATCGGATCACTGATCGCAGACGCTATGAAGCGTGTATCTAAAGATGGTGTAATCACTGTGGAAGAAGCAAAAGGTACTGACACCTACGTGGATGAAGTACTGGGTATGCAATTTGACCGGGGATATCTATCGCCATATTTCGTGACCGATGCTGACAGCATGGTGACTGAATATGAGAATGCATTGGTACTGATCCATGACAAGAAGATATCCAATATGCAGGATATCGTTCCTATTTTGGAGAAAGCGGTTGGTGCAGGTCGTCCACTTTTGATCATTGCTGAAGACATTGAAAGCCAGGCTTTAGGTGTACTCGTAGTCAACAGACTGCGTGCCCAGCTGAAAGTAGTAGCTGTAAAGGCTCCTGGATTTGGAGATCGAAGAAAAGCAATGCTTGAAGATATTGCTATCCTGACAGGTGGTACCGTAATCTCTGAGGAAAAAGGTTACAAACTTGAGAACGTAGAGATCGAGCACCTGGGTAAAGCTGAAAAAATCACCGTAGATAAGGATAATACAACGATCGTAAATGGTGGTGGTGACGAAACTCAAATCACCGCTCGTATCAATCAGATCAAGCAGCAAATCGAAACCACTACTTCTGACTATGATCGTGAGAAACTTCAGGAAAGATTAGCCAAATTGGCGGGTGGTGTTGCTGTACTGTATGTAGGTGCTGCCACGGAAGTAGAGATGAAGGAAAAGAAGGATCGTGTAGATGATGCATTGCACGCTACTCGAGCAGCGGTAGAAGAAGGTATCGTTGCAGGTGGTGGAGTTGCACTCGTTCGTGCACTTTCTTCTATCGAAGATCTGAAAGGCGAGAATGAAGACGAAACAATCGGTGTAGGTATCGTACGCAGAGCATTGGAAGCACCTGTTCGTATCATCGCGGACAACGCGGGTGTTGAGGGTTCTGTAATCCTTCAGGGAGTACGCAACGGAGACGGTGCATACGGATACAATGCACGAACTGGTGAGTTCGAAGACTTGAAAAAAGCCGGAGTAATTGATCCTACTAAAGTGACCAGAATTGCATTGGAAAATGCAGCTTCTATCGCAGGTATGATCCTTACTACTGCATGCGTCATCAACGATATGCCAGAAGAAGATAAAGGAGGACATGCACACGGAATGCCTCCAGGTGGAATGGGTGGTATGATGTAATCATAAATCCATTTAGGAATAAAAGGAAAGCCTGTTGCGCAAGTGACAGGCTTTTTTTGTGTGGATGCTTTCGATTTTATTCGAGTATAGATCTAGTTAAATTAGATAAGGTCTCCGTGATCCTCACGTCCAACCTATTCTAGTACCATGTCTTTGAGTCTTGAAAGTCTGTGCATTTATTGTTAGATTTAGAGGTCCAATCAGCACCCATGCCAATTATCATCTATCTTTTGATCTATATACTTTATAGCCTGAATGCTGAAAGTTCAGAATCCATTCGAGCTAACAACGGTCAGTTAGAGTCCCCTATTAAACTGTCAAAAGTAAATGATTCACTAGATATCATTAGTCTTTTGGAGGCCAATTGGAAGAATATCCACATTCCGGTGGCCGTTGATACACCAGACGGTTCGGCTTTGATCTATTTTAATGCATTACATCAGGACGATGATATCTTGTTGAATTGGGAAGTGAGAAATGAGGTTACAGGGGACTTTGAAATAACGAGGCAGATCGATGAAAACGAGACGATTGTAATCAATAGAAGTATTGGAGATGGGAAGTTGTTATTTAATTACAAGGATGAAAACATTCGGTCGAGTGGTTCTCGTGAAATTAGCTACGCACTCTTTATAACAGATGGTGAAACCTCGACCTTTTTAGGTGAGGAAAGGGTGTACTTAGCTGATGCAAGTGAATATGGAAGGAGATATCAAACGCAGGCATACACTAAAGGAGTTGCGAGAGAAGTAAACGATTATTCCCTGAAGAATCTAGAAAAAGTCGTAGAGACTTTTGATGATCCTTACCAATCCCATACTCTACCTATAGTATTCCACTATTTCTTGGATGATGGCGAGTCTCCTCCATCAGCACAATTCTTTATGGATCAACTGGATGTTCTAAACGAATCCTTTAATTCAGACCCTAATCGAGAAGACTATGCCAATCCCCATTTAGAACCATATTTGGCAGTCTCGGCAAATCCCCAAATTGGTTTCTGTATTCCAAACCTGGTAAATGGACAGGAAGCGATTCAATTTTATGAGGCTCCTTGGGGGATTTGGAATATAGGAGATGCCATCAAGCGGTCATCAAATGGAGGTGCCGATCCAATGAATAGTGAGCAATTTATCAATATCTGGATCGGTAATTTGGAGGGTGATTTCGCTGGGTTCTCACAGATGCCGGGAGGACCCGATCAGACGGACGGAATTGTAATCGATAAGCGATATTTTGGATTGAGATTAGAGCAGAAAAATGGTTTGGGTAAGACATTAGTGCATCTCTTGGGTAGTTACCTGGGCCTATATGAGCTTTGGAACGAGGAGAATCCGTGCACTGACGATTACGTTTTAGATACTCCTATTCACTCCTTTCAAAATAACTACCCCATTGACAATCAGACTCGCCCTGTTGCCCTGTGTCAAACTATCGAAACGGCCATG
This sequence comes from Bacteroidia bacterium, assembly GCA_030432855.1. Taxonomy (GTDB): domain Bacteria; phylum Bacteroidota; class Bacteroidia; order Chitinophagales; family Saprospiraceae; genus JABDMH01. The sequence goes on along the minus strand of JAUILM010000060.1, from coordinate 8,642 downwards.
ATTAACAACTTCATGGACAACAGCGATGATCGATGGCAAATGATGTTTACAGCAGGACAGGTGCACAGAATGCAAGCAGTTCTGAGTAAAAATGGCCCACGACACTTGCTCACGCTTTCATCTTGTGACGACCAAAACTAGTCTGCATCATGTTCCTCTTCAGAAATTCCATCTTGATCTTCTTAACCTGTGCTTGCTTTCTTTCCTTAAGTCAGCCCATCAATAATCATATTGGAGATGTAACCATGCCGTCTGCGACGGCCAGCAGTTTTGGCAGATTCTCAGATGTCCCCGTTAGTCACTATACAGGAGTGCCAAGGATAAATATTCCTATTTATACGATCATGGAGGGGCCATTGACGGTACCAATAGCACTGTCCTATCATGCTGGGGGAGTACGAGTGGCCGAAATTGCCAGCTCAGCAGGTACAGGATGGACGATGCAGACCGGCGGTAATGTATCCAGAACCGTCCAAGGCATTCCCGACGAGTCGATCAATGGATACCTGAACAAGGGTGGCTCAATCAGTCTATCGAGTGGATGCGTTCAGGTAACAGGTACGAGCACTCCAATTGCTGATATGGCCAATGCACAACTAGATGGAGAGCCAGATATCTTCACTTTTTCGGCAGGCCCTTACCATGGGAGATTTCACTTTAATAGTGCTGCAGAAGTGGTTTTGATTCCCTCTCAGGATATAAAGATCACGTATGAATTAACGACTGGCTATGGTGCAAAGCGACTCAAAGGTTTTGTGATTACGACACCAGATGGTACAGAATATCATTTTGGAGACATTCTGAGCAACACGGATGCAATTGAGACTTCTGAAATCAATGATGTCTCAAATTCAACAGTGGCAACCAATTGGTACATTAAGAGGGTGAATACCTATGATGATGCATACCATATTGATTATAACTATCGCGCTGAAAACTATCGCCATTTTGTACGGTCTTTTGGAGGCACCTTTACAAAAGGATCTTATCTCACAAATCAAACGGATATAGTGGGTTATCATATTGATCAAATTTCGACAGGAAGTGGCACGGTAACAATAGATTTCATTGAAGGGGCCATTCGAAGTGATCTCGATAACATATCTGGGACCCATCAGGCTCGTCAATTGGATCGAATAGAAGTTTCTACAGGATCATATTGCAAGAAATTTCTATTGTATCATGACTACTGGGAGGATAACTCATCATTACAATCGGGATCCACAGAGGATTACCGATTAAAGCTGGATTCGATCCAGGAGAAATCCTGCAACAATACATTGGAGATTCCTTCACATGCATTTTTGTATCATGAAGGGTCTGGTTCTAATTATTTTCCCACGCGACTCAGTGCAGCAACAGACCACTGGGGCTACTACAATGGAGCCTCAGGAAATCCAACTTCGGGTTGGAACATACCATACACAAAACTGGAATATTCCATAGGCAGTACTCCGGTGGTGGCTGTCAATGGCGACTCAGATCGGGAAACGCATGAGGACTCCATGAAGGTAGGTACCCTCCGATCACGTAGATACCCGACAGGGGGCTCACACACGTTTGCCTATGAAGCCAATGACTATTGGGATACGCAGGGACTTCAAGTATTGTCAGACAATATTCTCTCACCGGCCTTGGATATCTCGGGATGTACTAGCTCTATCTTTACCGAATCTTCCACTTTCACCTATCAATCGAGTGTGGATTACATTTTTAAATGGATTACCGAAAACTCAAGTCTAGGTTCAGGTCAGATATGTTGTGAATCCAGCCCTTACGCCATTATCGGATTATATAATGCAAGCGGTAGCACGCTCTTACAAAGTACGAGCACAGGGGTTAGCTGTCCTGGACTGTCGGAGAAACAGGATTACCTGACCAATCTCTTTAGTTATTCCTTTCAAAATAATGTGACGTATACATTGAAGATTTCGGTCTTTAAGTGTTCTTCCACCTTTGATTTACATGAGGAAGAGATCGTTTCACAAAATGTGAATCGAAAGGTAGGGGGTCTTCGAATTGATAGTCTCATTAGTTATGACCGAGTGAGTCATGAGCATGATGTGATTATCACGTACGAGTACACGGCCGGTATTCCCGGTCAATCTAGTGGCGTGCTGTACAATGAACCTATTTATGGTTTTGTATTTAATGGCCCTTCTAGCACTTGCTCCACAAATCCACCCACTCAAAATTCAATTGTGACACATTTTTGGCTGGATCAAAGTGTGGTACCACTGTTTGGCTTTGAGGGACACCATCTTGGCTACAGCCAAGTCAAAGAATACTATAATGGTAGCGGTTACAAGCAGTATATCTACTATACAGAAACTCCATCTGCTTCAACAGGATACCCTATGCCTCCTCCCAGTCCCAGGGTGGAAGCTGGCCACATTCAGGTGGAGGCCTGCCATAGTGAAGGTACAGAGGATGGTATTAAGAAGGTTACCCGAACTAAAAAGAGTGAGAGTTATGTACCCTCAGCAGGTACGTATGTGAAAACCCAATGGTTAACCGACGGGAGCTCCAATACTATTGCCCCCTGGATTGACTATACAATCGAATCCAAGCCCTTTCGACTTTCAACTATGATCGAAGAGCGAGACGGTGTGGCAACTACGACTAACTTTGAATACTCCTCCTCGGACTATCTGATGCCATCTGCTATTTGGATGACCAATAGTGATAATAGAGTGCATCGTCAGGAATTCAAATATACTCCTGACTTTTCGGGCACTGCATATACCAACCTAGAGAGTGATAATGTCCTGGCATTAGTGGAGGAACTTCAGAAAGTAAATGGTGTACTGGTCGATGGAAATCGGAGGCATTTTGGACTTTTTAATGGGGTAGCATACCCAAGTCTTATAGAGCGATATGAAGCATCATGGAATGCATCTGGAACGAAATACGTGGAAGGCACCACAGGATGGGTTGAACAAGGCACATATACGGCGTATACAAATGGTAACCCTATCACCTATCAGGATCTAAATTGGGATCACACGATCGATCTCACCTGGACTGCCTCTGGTAAGCTCGCGAAATGGAAATACTTTAATTTTGAACGACAATTCCAATATTTCGCGGGGACAGATCTTCTGAAGAAGATCATAGAAATCGACCAAACCTCCACTTCTTTCACCTACGATGCTCTGCTACGGCAGAAGACCATTACGGATGATTGTCGAAATATAGTGAGTACTCTTAACTATCACTACCATATCAATGGTTCGAATCAAAACTATGTTGAGTCATCCACTGTGTATGATGATTTTGGAGAGACATTAGGCTCACAAACCATCATCAACTGGGATTTCTACGATGGTTTGGGAAGAGATTTGGGAGTGATGCAAAGACAGCAGCATCCAAATGGATCGGATCATATTATGTCCAGCATCCACTATGATACAGTGGGTCGGGTTACTCAAGTCTTTGAACCGAGAGGGATATCGAACGCTGTCAACATCTACCCAGGACCACAAGGTGACTCCACTGTATATGGATATCAAGATAATCCACTAGGAAGACTTTCTTCGATTGCACCACCAAAGTGGTATGTTACTCTTTATGATTATAACAGCAATGGATCGGGGGAGGTACTCAATCACAAAGCTGGAGCAAGTTATGCAGTTGATCTGCTATACAAAACTATAGTAACTGATCCAAATGGAAACCATACGGAAGTATTCACAGATAAACGAGGCAGGCGGGTACTACAGCGGAGGTCAGATGACAATTTCAATAATGATAATAATACCTTCACTCTATATGATGACAAAGATAGGAAGTCACAAATGCTCCCCCATGGTACAAATCTCACCAGTGGTAATCTTATTTTTGAATATCTCTATCATGGAGACGATCAGCTAAAAGAGCGGAAGGTACCCGGAAAGGGCATCGAAAAGTTTGTTTATAACGATAGAGATCTTCTTGCCTATAGACAGGATGCAAATATGTTGGCAGAGAATCGATGGTACGCCACTCAATATGACACATATGGGCGGTCCATTTCAGAAGGTTTTTCGACTACACCTGTATCTTTACTACACAATAATTTTACACAAGCGGGAATCGATAATAAGCTACTTGATTATACCTATGGCACCCAAAGCTATGACAAGGATAAGCTTACTTTTACAGACGCAGCTATGCTGACCAATGGTGAGCATATTAGATCGTACTACACGTATGATATCTGTGGTCGTCTGACCAAAGAAACCCGAAATACTCCCGCTCAATATAAGATTGATACGTCCCGTGTTGTGGAATACGCCTATGACGATTTGGACCAAATAATAATGGAGGAAATTCGGGTACCCAGTGGCCCTACTAATAAGACTCGAGTAGTAAATACATACCATTATGATCATAATGGAAGAGCAAAAAAAGATTTGATCCAGGTGGATCAACAGAATCAGAAAACCATCGCCGATTATACCTACACAGTCAAGGAACAGATCGATCAGTTGAAACTAGGGGGCAATCTCCAATCAGTGGATTATGAATACAAACCTAATAGATTGTTGTATCGTATAAATCAAATCGGAATATTAGGATCGGATGTCTTTGCATTAGAACTCAACTATGATGAGCAACCATCTCATCAGCGAAAAAATGGGGATATTGCATATAGTTTTTGGGCGAATAAGAGCTCATCTTACAATAGATACCAATTTCACTATGATCATTTGGATCGCCTGACTTCAGCAGACTATCTGGACGTAAGCTCTAGAAACTTTGCTGTATCCATGGACTATGATGCCCGATCTAATATCTCTTCATTAGAGCGACACGGCTATACCAATGCAGGAGGGACCAGTCAGGGTGATATCGACGATCTGACATATACGTATGGAAGTGGTAACCGCATCCAGAGCATTTCGGATGCAACAAGTCAACCTTGGGGTTATGATGCCAATGCCGGCAACTATGACTATGATGATAATGGCAATATGATCCGAGATCCTGGCAAAGAGTGTGACTTGTATTACAACCACCTAAACCTGCTGGATAGCATTGCGATGGATGATGGCCAAGTAATACGCTTCAGTTGCGATGCCATGGGTCTCTTACATCAGAAAAGTATTGAAAATGCCGAGGAAGCCAGTCTGGATAGAATCTATTTAGGACAAGTGGAGCTACTCAATGGACATGTAGATGTAATACATCATAGTCAGGGCTATATCAACGTGCTCTATGCGGTGCCCGATGAGCTGGTCCTCATTGGTACAGAACCACAGACAACGCACACCTATGAGGCACTAAAAATCACATCCTCAAGAACGAACACGACCGGCAAATCCATTACCTATACGGCAGGTCAAATTGAACTACTAAAATCTTTTGATGCCCAACCGGGTAGTGCATTGACTCTAAGTATTCAAGACTTCACACCCACCGAGCTAGAGTATGTTTTCACGATCCGAGATCACCTGGGTAATCATCGAGTCTTCTTTTCTGACGAAAATGGTAATGGCTCCATAGCCGCAAGTGAGATCATTTCTGAGCATGACTACTATCCCTTTGGATTAGAATTTGGAGGGCCAAATGGTCTTAACGACGCCTATCGATACCGATATAACGATAAAGAAAGATTGGAGTTGACTGGCTATTACAATTATGGTGCGAGATGTATGGATGCTAGCATTGGAAGATTTGGAGGTGTGGATCCGCTGGCAAGCGATATGCCGAGCTGGTCTCCATACTCTGCCATGTTTAATAATCCTATCCGATTCGTAGATCCGACTGGGATGTCACCGGAAACGATTTATGAAGATGCCGAAACAGGACAACAAGTTGAAGTCAATGACGGTATCGATAAAACCATCGTAGTTAACAGCACGGATTTTCAAAAGGCGAAATTCTTTGCCAATGAATTAAATCAAGGTGAAGAATTTTCTTTACCCGACATGGACATTGTAAATGCATATACTGATTTTTACAATGAACACAACCGTTACGAAGGGTTGAGTTTTAGCAATGCTATGGACTATCTGTTCAATAAACCCCAGATAGAAGGAGTACCTATAGGTGGAGCAGGAAGTTTAGAAGTAATTGGAGGTGGTGCGAAGACTGCCGTTAAGCCAATAGCTCGACAAGTGCCGCGCTTCCTGGTAAAAATGCAGAAACACCACATTATTCCTAAAGCGGTGTTTAAGCGAAATAATGCTGCATTAGCTCCATTTATGAAGCTCAACAGTGGACTTAATCTAAAAAAGCTACCGACACCTTTTCATGGAAACCACCCGCAGTATAATACATTCGTTGGGAATCAAATTCAAAATTTGATTAATTCAGGAAATTTGAATGCAGGAAGCCTTAGAGGATTACAAAAAACTCTCAACGCCCAGATAAATCAAGCATATGATAGCGGCATGAAACTAAATGACTACTTCAGACAATTGAATAAACTATGATGTTTAAACGAATAACGATTTCTGCGGAGCCTAAAATGATCGGGGTGACAAATGGAATTTATCAGGTTGAGATCAATGAGGATAGTTTAAAAGAGAATGCGAATTATGATGAGATATCAGGTTTGCTCACCCAAGTTAATCTGGACGATTTCTTAGCCAACAGACATAGACTGTTCAACTTGCAAGTACAAAACATTACTGGCAAGTTGCTTAAAAAAGCGAAGCAAACTGACTTGATGGGATATTCCCCTTACTACTTTGGTTTTCATTTTCTTGTAAGCCAAAAATTTGTTGATATTTTAGATAAAAATGAAATTGATAATACAGAGTATCATTTAATAAAAGTTAATATTGATAAAATTAAAACAAATTATTTTCTCTTTTATGTACCTTGGATATCCAATACAGAAATAAACTTTTCAGAGTCATTAATTTACCCCTCTATTGAGGCTCTATCTCCTAATAAGAACTACTTTGAGGTAAGAGATTACGATGCTTATTGTGAACTGAATAAGACGAATCCTATAACTAATTTTGAGCGGGTTGTTTTAGATAACAAATATTCGAATAGGGATATAATTTCAGTGCAAGGAGTATCTAATTTGTTCTTTTCGGATAGGTTAATTGAGGCAGTTACGTCTGAAAATGTGTCCAATTTTGAGATTAGAGACTATCCGATTCTGAAATTTAGCGATAATGGCAAGCTCATAGAAACAGCAACACCCCCGTAAAAGTCCGTTTGTCCTGTGGCAAGACAAACGCAATATCAGTTAGTTATGTCAGAAGAGTAAGTAAAATGAACGATCTAACAAAATTGATAACATCTGAAATGAATCCTTTTGAGAAAAAAGGGAAAATATTTATACTCGACATTGATGACAGAGTAAATAGAAGTTTGAAGTTTCTGCAAGACGATTATTCAAATTATGAATTACTAAAAACTGCAAATGAATTTGTTGATTGGTGTCAAACTGACGCAACAAGATCTGATATTCAAACTCTCTCGAAAGTAGGAATGTACCCGAATACAGAATCAGAAATTGAACTCGATTATGCAATTAAACATGCTCTAATTGGATCATACAAATCTGCTTATTGCAATTTAAGAAGAGCTCTTGAACTTATAGTTATATTCATTTATTTCATGCACGATAACATTGTCAAAGAAAAAGCAATAAGTTGGCTATCTGCAAAAAATGATACTCCAAGCTTCTCAAGAACACTAAAGAAAATTAGGTTATACGAACGATTTAGTGAAATTGAAAACAAATTTGACTGGTCGAAACAAGTCCAACAGCTATTTTGGGAATTATCAGATTTTGGACATAATAAGGGACAAAGCAATGGATACAGAGATTTGAATAAACTAAATTTCCATGCGAGTCACACATTTGTACCGAATTTAAATTTTGACACACTTGAATCCTTTGCAAATTTCTACATAAAAACAGTAAAAGAAATAGTCACTTTATTGGCCTTGTATAATCCTAAGATTCTATTAGGGTTACCACTAGACGAAAAATTTGGATTAAATCCACCGTTCTCAGGATTCTTTTATGAAAGTCAAGCAGAAATTGTATTGAAACTAATACCAGAAAATTATCAAGAATACTTTAAAATGCTAAGAGATAATCACCAAGAAAATAGAGATGTAATCGAATGGTTTGAGGCAATGCCAGACTTAACAGAAGAGCAGATTAAAGAACAAGCCAGAGAACAAGATAAATTTTTTGAACAAATGAATTCCGACACATAAAAGTGATTTGAGATCAGACTTGCTATCGCAGAGTCCGCTCCATATCACAGATCCGGTAGTAGACTTGATTCTTACTTTGTCTTAATACTAATAACTATGTAAGGGTGAAATCCTGGCCATTTCCAAAGAAATATCTGCATCACTATTGAGGACCAATCTGACAGATTCTGACATCTCTTGAGTCAGGCGTTTCTAAAATGATATTTTCATAGGGCCCTCATTATATTCAAAACATCGAAGACTTTGTCCCATAGGTGGGAAAACGACAATACAATTCTTGCCTTGCACTTTCTGATAGTCAAAAGCATAAGGTAAAAAGCTCCTAACCTCCTTTTCAAAATAGAATTGCTGCTTCTTACCTTATTCTCCTAAAAATGGAAAAGCCACCCCATCTTTCGACGGGGTGGCTATCACCACTCATGCTTCAGACATATTATCTAATATGAATCATCTTCTTAGTCGCAGTA
>JAUILM010000891.1 GCA_030432855.1 Bacteroidia bacterium | reverse complement strand
AGACAATTGAAAAACTGACAGCCATAATCCGACAAATAATAATATTTTCTTCATCATTTTTTTGATTTAATTCAAGTTAATTTCAGACAAAAGAATCCCACTCCACTTGTGTTACACAAGCGAGCATTTATTACATTATTTTTAAGTAATTATTTCAAATGTGATGTATTGAGCTAGAGTCTGATTCCAGCACTAAACCCTATCCATACTTTAGTATTTAATGGGCGATCATCTCTTATGTATGTCTTGTCCCATATGGTATAGGGTGCAATGGAAGTCCCATAATCAAGACCCTGGACGTTTTCGACTTTCGAAATTGAAATATTTAAAGTCGGACCTGCAACGATCTCCGTGCTACCACTGTTACGAATATTCAATAAGAGCTTTAATTGGCCCAGCAGATTCAATTCATTTTGTAGTCTTCTGAGAGGTACGGGATCTGTGGTTAGTATTCGGTTTCCCCTTTCGTTTACCTGCATCACGATTACCTCTGGATTAAGACGCACCTGATTATTTAATTTATTCAAAAATCCAAATCCATAGCCATAGCCCCATATCATTCCAAGCTCATTCGGATCTCTTCTAAAATTGGTACCTACCTGAAAAATATTGTAGAATCGGGTAGTTCCCAATTTTAATGCAAGGTTCGCGTACATGGCATCGCCTCCAGAAATCTCAACTTTATTATACCCATGCTTAATGAGATTTACTAATCCAATGGAAATGCCTGATACGGTGTCTGCTACATTTACCAGTCCAACCTGCAATACACCTACCTTTTTAGCGACATTCACAAAGCCCGTTAGTTGTACATCTACATCCTCTGCCACATTGCAAAATCCCGATGCCTGACCATTAATATTTCCAAGTGCCAGATTAAAAAATCCAGCCAATTGAACTCCTGCTATATAGCGGCCTGAATTAAAAAATCCCGCTGCCTGCAGTCCCCGGCTCACACGATGGTTGAAGTTGAAAGCTCCTGCAAACTGGAACGCATCTGCCTGTTCATTTACGTTTGCGAATCCTGCCATTTGTAGGCCTCGCATGATGCCACGATTGTAATTGAAGAACCCTGAAACTTGTCCCCCTTGCACGTTGCCTCCCACGACATTACCAAAACCGGCAAATTGCATCCCATGAACATCTCTCTTTACACCATTTGTAAATCCACCCACTTCGAGGCCTTCCACTCCTCCCGTATATCCAGCGATAATGTTGAGAGACAGTCTATTGCGAAACTTCGATTTCCTTGCACGATTCAGTTTTGTAGGTACAAAAGAAACCTGCATGAAATGAATATCCTCTTTAGAATTTAAGCGTGCCAGATCTTCCTGATACTGTACCTCTCTTGATACAGGATTTGATCTTACCATACCAAGCTCCACCAGTGACTCCACCCTTTTTTCTCCGGGCTTTTCTGAAGTAGCCTCTTTCTCTTCGTCAATATTTGATGACTCCTGATTTAAGGGTTCTTGTGCTTCAAATGTGACTATTGATTCGGTTATTTCATCTCGTACTGAAGGAACACTTTCATACGCCAGATCAGCATCAGGATTGATTGCTGCCACTACTTTCTGTGATGGATCATAATTGAGTATGATTCGGCTACCACGTCTGCTGTAAATGATGCCGGTCTTCACTGTCAGGTCCTCTAATAGCTCGTTCAGTGAGTTTGTAAAGACTACTTCCCGTACCGGCTCATGGTAAGGTACAATCTCCTTACTATATGAAAATCGAACCTGATACCTTTCTTCTACTTCCAGCAAAACCGTCTCGACCGTAGCATCACTCAGTACATTCTCCTGACCTGTCAGTGAGAGACTGTATCCTAATACAAATAATATGCAGAGAATACGGGTTATCATCTTTATTCACATCCTTTACCTGCCACTTTAAATTGAGTCTCACTCAGTGTATCGAAACTTAAATTAAGTCCGAAAGACAAATCTTCAATGACTTCATCTAAAGGTGCCTGATCATACACCGTATTATAAGTGCAATTCAAAATGGCAGGATTATCGATCTCAAAATCAGCCCCATAAAATGACTCTAATTGATCCAGAATATCCTCAAGTCGCGTATCACTAAAAGTCAATCGTTTCGTTTTCCAGGACAACATATTCTCGCTTTCGCTCATAGACTTACGAGTACTTAAGGTCTGGTTGTCAAAGGTTCCGATCTCTCCCGGATTAAGTTCAATGCGACTATCAGATGATGTCTTGGACTCCAGAGCTACCTTACCGTTTTCGACATATACCTGCACCTTTCCTTCAGTAGTTGCATCCACGCTAAAAACTGTACCCAGAACCGTTGTCTTTGAATCACCTGATTGGACCACAAATCGTTGATTGTCATCAAGGTGTGTCACTTCAAACAATGCCTTCCCCTCTAGCGACACCAAGCGATCGAATGGCTCACTATAAGAGATGGAGGCGCCTCTTTCTAACCATACCTGTGATCCATCGGGCAAATCAACCCATTCTACATCCAATGATTCATTGAATACTTCATGACT
>JAUILM010000059.1 GCA_030432855.1 Bacteroidia bacterium | reverse complement strand
TCTTGAATACTTAACCATTTTTAAATAGACATCGACAGCACTTTCGGGATAACGGTAGTTGGGGATTTGACCTTGTTCCAATATTTCACGGGCTTCTTCCACATCTGTTTCTCCCATCCAGCTGGCGATGATTGTCTTACCGGATTTTTTATTGAGATCCACTATGATCCGGGCAATTTCAGCAGGATCACTCACTCCCTGTGGAGTAAAGATGACTAACAGGCCGTGGATGTATTCTTCTTCAAGGCATGCTTCTATGGCACGTTTATATTTATCGGGCCCGGCATCTCCCAGTACATCGATGGGATTACCATGACTCCAGTGTACGGGTAGAAATGAATTTAGGTTTTCCAGTAATTTAGGACCAAGGCCAGCCAGTGTTCCTCCATTTTTCACTAGATAATCGGTTGCCAGTACTGCGGGGCCACCTGCGTTAGTGATGATAGCCAGATTGCTGCCCTTTGGCAGTTGTTGCATGGCCAGCCCTTTCGCCATATGAAAGAGTTGGGCTACGGTGTCCACCCGGATGATACCCGCTCTACGGAATGCGGCATTAAATACTGCATCATTTCCAGCCATAGCTCCGGTGTGTGATTGGGCAGCCTGTGCACCCTCATTACTTCGGCCCGATTTCAAAACAATAATAGGCTTCCGTCGTGCATATGCTCTGGCAGCACTGATAAATCGTCGGGCATTCTTGATACTCTCCATATAGATAAGAATACACCGAGTGGATGGGTCTGTAGCAAAGTAGTCAATCAGGTCTGCAAAGTCAACATCGACCATCGCCCCAATAGAAAGGAAGTAACTAAATCCCACATTCTGGTCCACTGACCAGTCCAGGATCGATGTACAGATTGCCCCACTTTGCGAGATAAGTGCTATCTGGCCTTTCAGGGGCATCTTAGTGGCAAAAGATGCATTGAGTCCAGTGGACGGTCTGATGATTCCCAGACAATTGGGACCAATAATGCGCAAGTTGTATTTCTTGACAAGTACTTGCAGTTCATCATATCGCTTCTGACCTTCAGCCCCCATCTCATTAAATCCAGCGGTAATAATCACCAGTGACTCAATACCTGCTTTACCACACTCTTCCACTACTTTTACCACGGTTGGTGCCGGGGTGGCAATTACTGCCAAATCAATTTTTTCGGGTACATCCCTGACCGTCTTGTACGCCTTTTCACCAAGAATAGTCGGATGTTTAATATTTACGGGATAGATCTTCCCCTTGAAACCTCCATCCTTCAAATTCTTGATGAGTGAGTGGCCCACAGAGTCTTTTCGGTTAGAAGCTCCAATGGCTGCCACCACTTTAGGATTAAATAGTTTATTAAACTGCTGAATCATAAACGGGCATTGATATCCCAGTTCGAACTGAGGTGATTAAATGTGATATGTTTATTTAGGTCGTACGTATTCCAGTCCTGAATCTTCGAAACGGTGGTGGTTTCCTGATGTGGCATTTTTTCCTGATTAATGCCGGCAATAAAATTCCCGACACATTTAGGAAGGACAGCCACGTTATACCCCCCTTCCAGCACAGCAAATATGTTTTCGAATTGTTGGCTCAACTCGAAGCCGATTTTATAGAAGGTCGAAAGAGTCACATTAAGATCTAATAGAAGATCCTGCATATGCGCATCAAAACCCGCGGATACTCCCACGATGTCGGGGTTAAATTGCCGGACAATAGGAAGAAAACTGTAGAAGGCATCCAAAAAGATATCATCACCACTGCGTGGTGGGACTGGATTGCAGATCGAATAGCCCGTTCCGGGGCCGACACCAATATCTGACGAAGAGCCTTGATGCGGGAAGGCAGGGTACTGATGTATAGACCAATAGAAGGTCTCTTTTACATCTTTAAAGATCGCATAGGTCCCATCTCCAAAATGTCCGTCGAAATCGATAATTAAAACTTTCTTTCCTTTTTGATTCCAATGCTTTGCAGCGACCGCAATATTGTTGAACAGGCAAAAGCCAGATCCCTTTCCTCTGTAGGCATGATGACCAGGAGGTCTCACCAGGGCAAAATCATGTTGCTCTGAAGCAAGAATAGTTGCACCCACAGCGTGAGTTGCTGCATCAAAACTACCTGGCGAGGTCATTGTGTCAGGATCCAGACGTTTTTCCTCATGGCAGTAGTTTTCTACTTTGGTAATGTAAGCAGGATCATGGACAAGGTCCAGTGCCTCAAGACCATCAGGGATTTGAGTGACGGGTAATGCACCAAAAGCTTCCAATCTTTTAGCACTTTCGGGGTGCATACCATCGGTCTTGTGATTAAAGAAAATCGGATTGAAGAGTATCTGCATATGAATCGTTAGGAGTTTTGGTAAACAGTTGCAAATGTGTCATAAAACCCTGCCGAAAAGATTGATCCTGGTCAGGTCATAAAATGATTTGGACAGTGGATAAAATTCCAGCCGGTTTTAGTTAACAAAATCAGTAGAATTATGATTATAATGTATAATAAAGAATAGATGGCATGAGAGACTTTAGTAATCTGGTAGAAGCAATCAATATACTTAAAAAGGAAGGGTATACAGAAGACTTTGATTTGGAATCTGATTGCATTAGCTGTTCCAGTAATAAACTAAGGCTAAATCCGGATCAGTTTCATATCGATGAGTATTTCCGCTTTGAAGGTACATCCAGTCCGGATGATAGTAGCATTCTGTACGCCATCTCTTCGGACTCCCTAAATATCAAAGGATTGATGATTAATGCTTACGGAATCTATGCCGATGATATCACAGCCGAGATGGTGAATAAACTGGATATCCGATAAGATTAACCCTTGCACACCAAATATCGATGATCTGTCATGGAGCAAAATGGGTTGGATTTAGACACCCCGGCTTACCAAATTGAAAGGTCCGAGTTAGTCAAACACTATGTGACAAATGCCGAGCGAGGCCTTTCAAAAGCGGAGGTGTCAAAACGGCTAAAGGAGTATGGACCTAATGAGATAGAACAGGTCAGCAATCGAAGTATTCTTCTAATTTTCCTGGATCAGTTTTACGATCTGTTGGTACTGCTCTTAGCTGTCGCAGCAGGATTGGCATTTGTCTTTGAAGAATGGATTGAAGGCCTGGCAATTATAGCCGTAATCTTGCTCAATGCTTTGATTGGGGCCTTCATGGAGATCCAGGCTATGCGGTCTATGGATGCCCTAAGGAAATTGTCACAAAAGACAGCACGAGTCGTCCGGGACGGCTCCATAAGGAAAGTACCCTCGCGGTCCATCGTACCCGGCGATATCATTTTTGTGGAGGCGGGGGATGTTATATCAGCCGATGCGCGATTACTCACCATGCACAATCTTGCTGTTTCTGAAGCCGCTCTGACGGGTGAGAGTATGCAGGTGAGCAAATCGGTGGATCCGATCAAGACGAAAGTAGCCCTTGGAGATCGTCGAAATATGATCTTCAACGGGACCATGGTGACCCGTGGTAATGCTCATGCAATGGTCACAAATACGGGACAGAGGACAGAGCTTGGAAAAATAGCGGCATTGACTCAGAGTGCAGAAAAGGAGAGTACACCGTTGGAAAAGAAACTCAACGTCCTGTCGCGAAAGATGATCTGGCTGACACTGGTGCTGGGAGCTTGTATTTTGATCATTGGATTACTTCAGGGTAGGCCTCCCTTCCTTATGATAGAAACCACGATCGCTTTGGCCATTGCTGCCATTCCCGAAGGACTTCCGGTAGTGGCCACTATAGCCCTGGCAAGGGGGATGTTGCGTTTAGCCAGACATAATGTCATTGTCAAGAAATTAAGTGCAGTAGAGACCCTTGGTGAAACCGATGTACTATGTACAGATAAAACCGGCACTTTGACGGAAAATCAAATGCTTCCAGAGCGCATATGCGTCTCTGGCCATCAGCTTATTGTGCAACACACTTCCGATGAAATGCGATTGTCAGTGAGTGGAGATCTGAAAGATGTAATTGATGCACTGGTAAAGGTAGCTGTGCTTTGTAATAATGCCGATCTGGACGATAAAGAGGGGGTGGGTGATCCGTTAGAGGTCGCATTGCTGAAACTTTTTAACCCATACTATGAATCCCTCGCTTTGCTGAGATCACAATATGGTAGAGTTCGCGAGATCCCATTTGACAGTCAGACGAAATGGATGGCCACTTTGCATAAAGATCCGTTCAGTGATTATCTGGTCGCAGCCAAAGGGGCACTTGAAGTCATCATCCCGCGATGTAAATGGGTGCTTACAGATCATGGGGTAAAGTCGCTTGATGATCAGCAAGGTTGGTTGTCAATGGGTGAGGATCTGGCAGCAAAGGGGCTGCGTCTTTTGGCTTTTTGCTATCAGAATACGAAAGAAGATAGAGAGGATTTTTTTGATACGGATGCTGTCTTTTTAGGCTTTGTGGCTTTTCTTGATCCTCCGCGAAGTGATGTCCCTGAGGCGATACGTCAGTTTCAGAAAGCAGGTATTGAGGTCATTATGTTGACAGGCGATCATCTGGCTACTGCAAAAAATATTGCTCAGAAAACTTCCCTGATCACAGACCCTCACGCAGAAGGCATGCTGGGAGATGTCCTGGAAAATCCGGCAAATAGCTCTGTCTCGTCCAGTGATCTAATGAAGGCAAGAGTGTTTGCGCGTGTGAGCCCTGCTCAGAAGTTAAAGTTGATCGAGCTCTATCAGAAGGAAGGGAAGACAGTGGCTATGACAGGTGATGGAGCTAATGATACACCGGCACTAAAGAAGTCGGATATTGGAATAGCTATGGGTAAGCGCGGTACCGAGGCTGCAAAGGAAGTGGCCGATTTGGTGTTGGAGGATGATCAGCTGCGTTCTATAGTTACTGCCATTAAACAAGGGCGAGGGATTTTTGAAAACATACGCTACTTCGTCGTTTATCTTCTCTCATGCAATCTGAGTGAGCTGTTGGTAGTGTCCATTGCCTTTTTTACTAACATGACATCACCGTTACTACCACTTCAAATCCTCTTTATAAATATGGTGACCGATGTTTTTCCTGCTTTGGCGCTGGGTATGAACAGGGAAGGTGACAAAGTAATGGAAACTCCACCCAGGTCGCGTGATGAACCTATCGTAACCAGAAGTATGTGGACATCGATCGTAATCTATGCTTTTGCCATTTCAATATCAACATTGGGCGCGTTATATTTTGCCACCTATTATCTTGAATTGGATAGACAACTCACCAATAATTTCGCGTTTTACACTTTGATACTTGCCCAACTTTGGCATGTTTTTAACCTAACACACATTAACGAGTCCTTTCTGGTTAATGCAATTACGAGAAATGTGTATATTTGGTTAGCAATCATCCTATGCATAGCCATAGTGTTAGCTGCCTATACAATTCCCGTTTCTATGACGGTGTTAAATCTTACCCCTTTCCCTGCAGAGTATTTACTATTTATTTTGGGTTTTAGTCTACTTCCAATTGTAGTAATACGTTTTCTGAAACGTCTTAATATTGTGCTTTAGATTTTGACCCTGAGTAGAGCTCTCATGGTTTCTGCCAGTGACTTCAATTTCTTTGCTTACTCAGCCTGTGGTCTAAGTGATCAGGCAGGTGGCCTTTATTAATTAATCAAGTATCAAAATCATGGAAAATTTAGAACAAATCAGAAGTATGCTAATTGACTATGCACCAAAGGTCGTGGGTGCAATTCTCATGTTGATCATTGGCTTTATGATCATTGGATGGGTTTCAAGATTAGTGAGCAAATCATTGCAAAAAAGGAATGTTGATGAGAGTGTACGACCCTTTTTAGTCTCACTGATCAGTGTGGGTCTTAAAGTGGTGCTGTTGCTGGCAGTGGCAGGTATGTTTGGCATTGAAACAACATCATTTGTGGCAATATTCGGCGCTCTTGCCTTCGCTATTGGTATGGCACTGCAGGGAAGCCTGGGGCATTTTGCCAGTGGTGTTCTAATATTAATATTTAAGCCTTTTAAGGTAGGTGATTTAGTAGAGATTGGCGGTGGCAAAGTGGGTTCTGTTGAGCAAATACAAGTATTTAATACCATATTAAAGACCCTGGATAATAAACGACTCATCGTGCCTAACTCATTAGTGACCAGTAATGTCATTACCAATATATCCGGGCAAGGTACGATTGGGGTGGAACTGACATTTGGTATCGGTTATGGTGATGATATCGACAAAGCTCGAAAGATTATCCTGGATACAGGTAAGTCTTGTGAATACATTCTGGAAAATCCTGCTCAGGGAGTCGTAGTGAGTTCATTGGGAGACAGCTCTGTTAATTTAGCGACAAGACCATTTTGCAAAAGTGAGCACTACTGGGATGTTTATTTTTATATGCAGGAAAATGTGAAGAAGGCGTTTGATCGTGAAGGTATCAGTATTCCGTTCCCACAAATGGATCTGCATATGGATAATAACAATTGAACTTAAAAAATAAATGCCTCTGAGAATTACTTCCCAGGGGCATTTTTAAGAATCATTACTTGCATTAATGAGCTCACTTGGAAAGTGACAATATAAAAATGAGCCATTTATGATGGGTCACCTACTCTCAATAAGCTCATTAATCCTTTACTGTAAAGAAATGTTTATTCTTGATTATATTTTGAAAGCACTTTTAACTGAAAGCTGGCCACGGCTTTATTTTTAGTGTTGGCATTTAATAGTACCAATTGATAGGCCATCCTGGTGAGTTTGCAGTCTCTCATCAGTCCCTGGCCACGCTGCGTATAAAGAAAACAGAAATGCTGTCTTGTGGATATGCCCGCTGCTTCGCATACGTGGAAAGCCCTTTCAACAGCTTCGTTTATCTCATCTGGCGATAATCCTTTTTCCAGAAGACTGCTGGCGAGTAATGACATTTTACTCTGATACACCTGGTCCAGGAAATTTTCCAGTTCTGCTCCTGATGTCCACTTTTGATCTATTGTTTGAAGCTTCATACGCAATGTTTTGGTATAAAAAATCGGGAGCAGTATATAAATACCACTCCCAATCATGATCAACTACTGTATGGCTATGCTTTTTGCTTTAGGGGCTTCTTCTACTTCAAGCTTTTTTACAGTCAATTTTAATACTCCATCTTCGTATTTCGCTACTATCGAATCCTTATCGACATTTTCAGGTAGTGAAAAACTACGATGAAATGAACTGTAATTAAACTCTCTGCGGGTAAAGTCTTTTTCTTCCTTTTCTACAGTTTCCTCTTTTTCTGCAGAAATGTTCAAGATGCCATGATCGATTTCTATTTTGAAGTCTTCTTTATGCAGGCCGGGAGCCGCTACTTCAATCTGAAAATCACCTTCATTGTCTACAATGTTGACAGCAGGTGTCCGAAATCGTGGTAAGTTGATCCAATCGTTCTCAAAGAATTTGTCTGCACCCCAGAAATCGTCCATAATACTGCGAAAGTCGGGGAACACACTCCTTCTATCATTTTTCTTTGCAAGTTTCATTTTAGGACTTTTTAATTAACTAATACTTGATCTCTCAATACGATTCTTTCTAATTCTGCCCTTAAAGTTAGAGTACGTTCCGTCGATGGCCAGTGACGTGTGGCAGAGGTGGTGATGACATTGATCAACATTTTTCGTCTTATGTATCAGTTCGTTCGGTAGTCTGGTTAAGAATGATTCAGATCATTGCCTCTGCTATGTCATGTCACTACATTGACGTATTGGGAGACATAAATTGATGGAAATAAACTAATAGACGATGCCTGACTATATTAAGCAATATCAGTATTGGAAACGGCTGTTGAAGGAGTTGGAAGATAAGGCACCGGATACAGTTGCCGGGTTCGAAACCCTGAGCAGACATGCAAAGACCGATGGTGCACTCACTGCTCGTACCAAGGAATTAATCGCATTGGCACTGACTGTGGAATCCGCGGATCGTCCGGCAATCTCACAGGCTATTCACAATGTAGTAGACACTGGTGCCACCGATGAAGAGATTGTAGAAGCCATTGAGGTAGCTGTGATGATGGGAGGGAGGCTGACATTAATTCATGCCTGCGATGCCCTTGAGGCATTAAAACAATTTCGGGGTAAGACGCAAGCCACGCGACTCTATGAATCATCAAAAGGTAAGGAACTATAGTATGGGGCTCAGCATCCTGGAAAAACCTTCAATGATACGGTTAGAAAGCGGTCTGTCCCGATATGTATCTTTGTCCAGAATGGTGCATTTCGCGCTGTCTCGCTCAAAGCTTTCCTTTAGCCTTGTGGCCATTTCTTGACCATATACAACCGCATTTACTTCGAAGTTTTGCTCAAAGCTTCTGATGTCGAGATTGGCTGTACCAATGGAAGAAATATTGTCATCAGCTACTAGTGTCTTACTATGTAAAAATCCATCCTGATAGAGATATATTTTTACACCGGCATCTAAAAGTGATTCAAAGTAAGAACGAATACTCCATTTTACAATGAAAATATCTGATTGATCAGGTACCATGATCCGCACATCGATGCCAGATAGAGCTGCAGTGGTGAGCGCCTCGAGGATCGGCTCTCCAGGTATCAAATAAGAATTGACGAGATAGACGTATTTTTCGGCCTGCGTGATGAAGGTAAAATACTGCTGCTGAACTGATGAGAAATCGCTATCGGGCCCACTGAAGACAATTTGCACTATATCATCTCCCGGACATTCAGGATGTGAAAGATATTTGGGCTTTAGCAAATCTTCTGAAGGATTTACAAAAAGCCAATCCATGGCAAATACTGCTTGCAAGCTACTTACGCTGGGTCCCTCTAGTTTTAAATGGTGATCGTGCCATGTACCAAGTTGGGGGTCCCCCTTGATATACTTGTCCGATAGATTGATCCCTCCAATGAAGCCAATGAGATCGTCAACGATCAGGATTTTTCTGTGATTGCGGTAGTTGATCCAGGTAGTTATGCCCCAAAAGCGAAGTGGTAGAAAGGGAAGAACCTGTACACCAAATGACTGTAGCCGCCTGATGTAAGATCTGCTTAGGTTACGACTACCCACCCCGTCAATGATAAGTCTTACTTCAATACCTTCCTCAATTTTCCTTTTAAATAATGCAGCAAATTTCTCAGCCAATTCACCTTCTTCATAAATATAGAATTGAACGTGGATGAAAAGTCTGGCATTTTCCATTGCCTCCATCATCGCACTGAAGGTATCAGGCCCATCCGTTAGCAGTTTTAATTTGTTGCCACCCGAAGGAAGGAAGTTTGAGTTTTTACTGATGAGATGTATGAGCTTTCGATTCTGCTGCATATCTACACTGGAATAATCCACTCGGGTATCATCATACATTTTATTGATTTCATTCACATATTCTTCTACGTTTTTCTGCGGTTTGCGCCTGGTGAACTTATACTTACGCAGATTTCTTCCCAGCATGAGGTAAAGAGCAATACCGACAACGGGGATGAGAATGATCACAATCATCCAGGCCAGTGTTTTGGTAGGTCTGACACCGGAAATAGCGAGATGTACGATTAGATATACGAGAAAAATCAGGTATAGGATACTAATCAGCGAATAGATCATTCCCTGAATATATGTATTCTGACCAGATAATAATACGGATGATCTTTAGAAAACGATACTTACTAAGACATCAGACGATTGTGATTGGATAGCTCCTTTCTACCTGCTCAAGCAGCTCGACTTTTATCCGATTAAACCGATGCTGCAGCGTAGTCATTCTTTTATTGAAATCAATGAGTGAGGCCTGATCTCCCGGTAGTAAGGGAAGAGTTGTTCCTATCATACCAGAGAAATATCTGGCCATTTCTTTCATGGTCAGGATTTCTTTTTCAAATAGTATCGACAGAGCATGTCGTAAGTCTGCAAGTTTATTCAACACCAGTTCATGTCCGGAGATACAGACGGATGAAAGTTTTAGAAGAATTCTTGCTTCCTTCTCCCAATAATCGATGCATTTAATCCATATCGAGGACCGCTCTTCTATCTCATTGACAGATATTTCAGTTCGTTCAATTACAGGAAAAGGAAGCATAGAATTTGCATTTTGTTGAAGGTGAATTATTAACTAGTTAGAAGGGGCTGTGATATTCGGGATACTACTCGGTGATTTTTGGGAAAATCACTTCGTAGGCACAGGGTAGTTCCTGGAATAGTTTTCGCTTTACCCGTTTTAATCGGTTCTGAAGGTCCGATAGCATAGGATATGCAGAATGCCCATCATTCGACCACTGTGCGGTACTGATTTCATCACGATCTGAATAGATCAGATCGTCAAGTTCTGCAATTAACTTCTTTATAGCATCCCATATTCTTGCAATCATTTGCAAACTGGATTCGAAGCCGCTAATCAGATGATGGATAATGTTGTAGAGCAGAAGTGCTTCTTCCTTAAGGTTGAATAGCATCTGATTTCCTTCACGAGTCTTTGGAGCAACTGCTTGATTAGAACTATGAGCTGATCTCAAAGACATTTCTTGACACAATTCTGATTGACTCATACTAAAAAGTAGTTGGTGAAGTCAAATTGCTATCATTCAAAAATCAATTTTAAACGAAGAAATAAGATAATCTGAGCAATAATAGACTTGAGAAGTGATCGTAGTGTGAAGAATTCCGGATGAATTCCTTGTATGTTCTTAATAACGTGATATCAGTATCGATATTTTACACAAGATGATGGAAAAATTTTTCCCATGGAGGTTCTTGGGTGTAAATTGCTGACCACTAGATGATTGTGAGTGGATATGCCTTTGTGAGTTGTTCCAGCAATTCAGTCTTCAGAGCAATATATTTGGTTTCCAGAGCTTTCATGTCTCTTTTGAGACCTTGAAACTTCTGCTCATAGCAAAGCATATTACTTTGCATGAGATTGACGTGATTCTGACATTGAGATATGCTTTTCTCCAATTGAGCTATGTCCTGCATCTGAAATTCATGAAGAAGGGCATGTAATCGTACGAGACCGGGAAAAATCTTTTCCTGCCCCGTGAAAGTCAGCACAGCTAGTTTTTCTAAGAGTTTTGCTTCCGTTCGCCAGGTGCCGAGGGTAGAAATCCATCCCTGAGAAGATTTAAGCCATCGATTAATCTTCGAAGCTCTTTCTTCCTCATTAGTTACTTCAGCACGAGGACGTGCAAAGTGATGTGAAGTACCGAGGTCAATTGTCTCCATGAAGCAGTTGTTAGAAGGACAACGGTAACTTTACAAGAATAGTTTGAAAAGAACTATCTATTATTACCTTATTTCATATTATCTCTTCTTTTGCAATGAATCAATGACAATAGTCACTTTTTATATATGTGAATTTTAAATTTCTGTTACTTTTTTACCCACTGAATCATCGTTTTACTCCTAAAGTATGTCTTAGTAATGACAGCTTTTCTCATTCCTATTTGGCAAATTTGTTCGATGATGTCGCGTGGACCAAGTGTATCTCTCGTAATTATTTTTGCGATATGCTCTTTCAAAATGACCTTCTCCCAGACTTGCTGCTCTGCAGGTGCTCCCATCACATCCGCCTTTGACATACCTTCTGGTCTGTATCAGACGCTATCTTTTGGCATCGAATACGAGCACAACTCCGTAAACTGGTTAGTTGAGAATGACAATCGACTGGTCAACGATCCCCGTACAAGACAGGGAAGCAGTATCCTCGCCAGAGTGAATTTGTCGCTCGGAAATCGGTGGGCAGTGGGAGCGTATATTCCCTTTGTTACGCAAAAGAGAGCCACTTTTTCCTCTGAGCAGAAGGCCTCGGGTGTTGGAGATCTGACATTGCTTGCTCAATATGCAAAAAGTCTAAGTCAGGGTATTATAAAATGGGGTGTGGGTATCAAAATGCCGACAGGAAATCAATTCATTACCGATGAAATTGGCGTAATCTTGTCACCGGATATGCAGAGTGGCAGCGGAACCTTCGATTTTATTGGAAGGGCCGCAATTACTCGTGAACATTTGATAGTAAGTAATCTTTTTAATCAAACGGACATTACATTCCGGTATAATACTGAAAATCGGCATTTTGGAGATCGCAACCGTATGAATGGAAGAATGTTCAAGTTTGGGAATGAAGTGTTGTTAAGCACTATCTTCAGTTACCTGGTTATATTTGATCACTGGTTCCTTATTCCAGATTTAGGTGTCCAATTTCGACATGCCAACCCTAATCAGGAGCAAGGTCGGGACGCACCCAACTCTGGTGGAAATTGGTTTAGATTGCTTCTGGGGGCAAGATGGACTGCGGATGATCAATTTTCAATTAGACCATATGCGGAGATTCCGGTCTGGCAAAGATTGGAAGGGACTCAAATTACCTCCAATTTCAAAGTGGGTATGCAAGTACGATATGTTTTTCATCTTAACAAAATCGACGATGCTCTGGAGCCCATAATCTACTAACAGAATGTAAAAGATGGTCAAATATTTACTAATCACAAGTATATGTATTGCAGGGCTTTTTTCCTGCAGCAAAGAGGATAACGGTGGTGGAGGTGTTGGCTCGATACCCGAAAATCCAACTTCTACAGAATCTCTTATCCCCCTGAATGAGATCCGCGATGGGGGGCCAGGTAAGGATGGAATACCTTCAATTGACAATCCACAATTTATTGACCCCGGAGCAGTCACCTTTCTTGAGGATAATGATCGTGTCATGGCAATACAGGTAAATGATGAAGTGAAGGTGTATCCTCATCCCATATTGGATTGGCATGAGATAGTGAATGATGAGGTAGGGGGACAGCCCCTTGCTCTTACTTATTGTCCACTTACCGGGACCGGGATCGCATGGGACCGAAGTACCGATAGTGGTGCCACTACTTTCGGAGTCAGTGGCAAATTGTACAATAATAATCTGATACCTTATGACCGGGAGACCGATAGTTATTGGTCGCAAATTAACCTCAATTGCTTTCTGGGTGATCGATTAGGAGACGAGATAGTGACATTTCCTTCCGTTGAGACTTCATGGAAAACCATCTGGTCTATGTTTCCCAATGCCAAAGTGTTGAGTACGAATACCGGCTTCAGTCGGAATTATGGACAGTATCCCTACGGAGACTACAAGACCAATGATCAAAATATCATTTTTCCACTGGAGGCTGAAGATAAGCGTCTTCCGGCCAAAGAGCGGGTACTGGGGGTTTTTCATAAGGGGGCGTCCAAGACATATCGGATCAATTCATTTGAGACGCCAGCTCTAATACGGGATCAGATCGGTGGCGAAACAGTGACTGTCATTGGCTCAAAGGAACATGATTTTATTGTAGCCTTTCTTGATGAGGAACCGCACGATCTTAGTTTGGATTTAAGGAGCTTCCCGATCATTGCCAGGAATAATAGTGGGAATGCCATCAATATATTTGGTGAATTTGTGGAAGGTACAGATAGTGGGAACAGTCTTTCGGTACCCGTATCGTTTATGGGTTATTGGTTTTCCTTTGGAGCCTTTCACACAGGTATTGATATTTACGTACCCTAGTAGACCGACCCATTAGATATTGTGAGAAATTTTAATAAGATTTTTTCGAAGTTCAAGGCGCAAAACACAGCCATAGCATAAGCTATGTCGAGGCTTTGGAACGCAGAAATTCGGAAAAAGATATGAAAATTGCCGCTAGTATTTTATGGGTCGGTCTACTAGTGTCCTATGTTATGGCTGTT
>JAUILM010000890.1 GCA_030432855.1 Bacteroidia bacterium | reverse complement strand
AAACGTGCTGGTTTGAAAATCGATGACATGGATATCATCGAAATCAATGAGGCATTTGCCGCTCAGGCTTTGGCGTGCACCCGTAACATGGGACTGGAAGACAACGATGCACGCATCAATCCGAACGGAGGTGCAATTGCCATTGGTCATCCACTGGGAATGACCGGATCAAGACTGCTGTGGTCAGCCGCTTTAGAACTTAAGAATACAGGAAAGAAGTATGCCTTGGTTACGATGTGTGTGGGTGTTGGGCAGGGGTATGCCTGTGTTATTGAGAAGGTGTAACGTTAAACGTTTAACCCAATTTATGCATTAGACATTGAAAACGGGGGGCTCAATCCGCCGAGTTTTGCAAATATCTCTTCTACCATTCGCTTCTTTTTTCCACCTGCAGCAAGGTTCAATACCGTTTTTCGGGCGCTTCTACTTAAATAACTTCCTATTGCAATGCATTGGAAATTCAATGTACTTAAGGTCGGTAGATGCTTTCTGTTCTTTAGTACTTTGAGACGGAACAATGCCATGAGATTGTGGGCGACCATCGTCCATCTGAAGGCGTTTTCTGTTGAACCGAATTTGTTCAAACAAAAGCCTTCTATTCCGTAGTCATGTTTCAACTCTTTGATCCTATTTTCGGAATCAGCCCTTTGATTATACATTTTCCAAACCATTACTGGTGATACCTCTACATTGGTCACCAAGGCAGTATATCTATAGGATTCAAACTCTTCTAAGTCTGGAAAAAGTAGTTTGCCTCCTTGCTTCGGATTCTTCTCGATATCCTTACGGATGATCACAAATCTTCTTGGTTTTAACCATCCAGTCGCCTTCCACTCAAATGAACAATAATCCATACCACTGTCCTCATGTTCCATAAAGGGTGTCCACTGTTCTTGTTCTTGTACCCGTCTTTTCAATGCTTGCTTGAAGTGTGCCGCTACTATATAATTTAAGCCTTCATCTTCAAACCTCTGCAATGCTTTATTCCCATAGAAACCCGCATCCAGTCGCAATAACCCAATACGATCCACAGGGATCACTTCAAATAATTCATCTAGAAACTCCTGAAAATTGGTCGCATCTGAACTATCACCAGGACGCATCCATGCATTTGCAACCATCTTCAACTCAGCAACAAACGCTAGGATAGGATGGTGTGAGCCCCTACCTCTCTTCTTTTTATTATAGCCCTTATTTACTCCTTGTTGCTCTCCATATCGTGTTATAACAGTGCTATCAATATCAATGGTCACTCTATCTATATCAAACATTGAAAACCATGAAGATTGAAGCTTTGGAAATATCTGCTCATTGTCTTCAAAGTCATACTTGCCGAAAAATCTGCTGAACGTACTTTGACTGCACATCCCCTTCTTCCAATCAAAAATCTCCTTTATCACCTCATCATCCTGCAATAAAGCAGAATGGGATAACCGTTTAGCCCCCAATATCACACTGGTCATAAATCCCTCCACAATATCATAAGGACAATACCCTCGATTACTACCAGGCTCTTTAAGATTACTTGACCTGACTATGTCTCTTAATCCACAAGAATGATATAGCTCATGAATCATCCGAATACCACCCCAAGGAGAAACCCGTTTATCGGTAAACTGATAGTCTAGCATCTGCATCTTATGAGTGATTTTTATATATGTCCTAAACTACTGATTTTATTGATTCAGAAGATCAAGAAAGGATCTCTAATGCATAAATTGGGATTATAATTTAATGAATTTTTGGGAAACCCATTTTCCCTTTTCTTTGGAATACCCAAATAGTACATACTCACCTTCTGGCAATGCTACCACCTGAGTCCTATTTCTTTCTTCACTCCAGCTTGTAATAAGCTGCCCGGAAGCTGAAAATATTTTTGCATTTGAAATGAAGTCATCTACAATTATAAGATGATCGGACACCGGATTGGGCGCAATAATCAATTCTGAACCTGTGAGTTCATCTGTCAAAGTAGTTCCTCCTTTTCTGGTAAAATGTGCCAATAATCGAATGTACGCGGCTTGATAATAAATAGCCGGCTCGGTAATTTCCCATGAGTTCAATGGCCATCCGTCATTAAAGTCCAAATATGATTTCTGATCAGGTTGTCCATAAGGAGGTTGCAAATTTGTTATCGTAAAACTTGAGTTTGGACCGCCCGGAACAAAGCCGGGGGCCGGGCCATAAGGGGAATTTATTGCATGATCCCAATCTGTACCATCATAAAACCAGGCATGATAAATTTCATTTGCACAAACATCTCCTCCAACTTCGTACATGTTGCTTAAATATACTATACCCAGAGGGTTTACGCCGTGAAAATAATGGAGTTGATCATAGGCCTTTTGGATGAATACATCTTTTGGAAGTTGCGTGCTTCTAGCTGCGAGCATATTCAAAATACCATACAGCGCTTTAGGTTGATTGCTCCCCCAGTGATAGGACCACGCCGGCATGAATGCCCGATATAAATCGTCAGAATTAAACCCAAAGAACCCATTCCAATTGTTTGTAATCGCCTC
>JAUILM010000889.1 GCA_030432855.1 Bacteroidia bacterium | reverse complement strand
TTAAAGTCCGAAATTGTATTGATCAGAGCTTGATGGAAGCGGGTACACTTTCTGTACTTCTGAAAGACGGATGGATTGTTCCCTCTGATAAAGCACTACTGACCAGATATAGGTTGAAGTATGTTTCATTAGAAGCCACAGCACATTGTAATCAGCGTTGCTACTTTTGTCCGGTTTCGCTTGATCCAAAGACTGTCCACACCATGTCGCTGAATGATTATGAAGACATAGTGAAGCAAATAGCCAATTACACACATCTTGAAGGAGTATTTATCAATAATTATAATGAACCCACTGTTGATAAATACTTTGTAGATCGGATTCGAATATTAAAAAAATACGGATTGCCAATTGGTCTCAATACCAACGGCTCAGGTCTGACACCACAAAAGGTGGACGAAATTGTGGCGTTAGGGGGAGTAGGCTATCTGGCAGTGAACTTATCAACAATAGAGAAGGAGGAGTACGAGCGCAGTCGGGGGTTTGGCAGACTGGATCTTATTTTAAGAAATCTGGACTATTTAAAATCAATGCCGGTAGCTGAGAAAATGGTAGTAGCTGTAATGGGAGAAAAGGACTCACAACACGAGAAAAACTTCTTTCAGATTTGCGATTATTTTGAGGGATCAAGATTTCTCGTAAAATCTTATCAGATTACTAACAGGGCCGGGTGTTTGGATCAGGGACAGGAAGTGGAGCAGACTATTAAGCACCTTGGAGGATGTGATTTGATGGGGTCCCGTCTACTACAACATATTCATATTAATTCCTATGGCAAGGTATTGATGTGCTGTCAGGACTATTTTGAAGAATATACGGTAGGTGATCTCAAGGTCCAGTCGGTAGAGGAGGTACTGGTAAGTAAGAAAATGCAGGAGTTGAGAGCTATGAATTATGGAATAAAAGAAGCACCGGATGATTTCATCTGTCGAAAATGTGTCTTTGCGTTGAGTTGTGATAATAGTTTTGTACATGCCGGGTAGCTACAAAGTGTTTTTTTTGTTGCCTGATAATCAGACACCCAGTTGGGGTGTGGGAATGATACTGTATCTGGAGAAATTTAGTCGTGACCTTGGTATAGATTCCTGCCTCGTGCTGCAAAATATGCAATCTAAATTTTCGTGGATTTCATTGGAAGCAAGAGGCCTGGATCTACAGGGACTACGTGATGTTGTACATCCCCAAGATGTCCTGATAGTACCTGAAGTCATGACACATCTGCAGCAGGTGGTCGATATACGATGCAGAAAAGTCGTTTTTATTCAGAATGGATTTCTCATTCCGGGTGCTTTGGGAGAAAATCTATCTTTTCAATCAATGCAATTTGAAAGTGCTTTGGTGGTGATGAAACATTTGGAGCAAATTCTGACCGACTTTTGGCCAATTGAAACACATATAGTGACACCGGTAGTGCCTAATTATTTTTTTCTGGAAAAAGCGAGATTAAAAGATGAACGTAAAAAGCAAATTCTTTTATTTCCCAAAAAGGATTATCAGGTCGCGGGTTATTATGACTATCAAATAGTAAAAAATGTTCTTCAAACCCGGACGAAAAACTCAGAGTGGAAAGTGATAGATATGCAGGGGTTGCGTCATGAGCAAGTTGCTCTTTTAATGCAGGAATCTGCTTTTTTTGTGAACACCAATTGCTTTGAATCCTTAAATGCCAGTGTGGCCGAAGCCATGGCAGCCGGATGTGTTACATTTTGTTATGAAGCTTACGGGGGGCAGGATTATTTAAGCAATGGAGTAAATGCCTTTGTCTATCCAAACAACTACGTATATCCTTTACTACAAGAGCTTTTAAAGCAAATGTTCAATCCAGACCAATCGGAACTTGATGACATGAGAATCAGGGCCTATGAGACTGCTGAGACCTTTAATGGTAGTCTGACCAGGTACGAATTAGAAAACTTCTGGACGCAAATGGAGGTACTCAGTGTATAAGTCAAATCATTTTCCATCCGAGCAGGACCTGCTTCCTTATCAGACTACAATGCCGGACGGGGGTAAAGTGCTGGTACTTGCGCCACATCCAGATGATGAAACACTGGGCTGCGGAGGTGCGATTCTGCTGCATTTGCAGCGTCAAGATACCGTACGAATTATCTTCTTGACTGATGGGGGAAAGGGTGATTTTGAAGGCAGATATAAAGGACAAAACTACCGGCAAATCCGAAAAGATGAGGCATTAGACGCCGCAAAACATTTGGGAAGACCAGACCTTGAGTTTTGGGATTTTCCCGATAGGGAAATGGATTTATCTGCACTACAAGATAGATTGGTTTCTGTCCTGCTCAGCTTTAGACCGGATCTGGTATATGTCACTTCACCACTTGAGCTAAATCCCGATCACCGAGCCGCTGCATATGGTCTTTGGAAGGCATTGGAGGTTACTGGCATCAATACCCAGGTGGCCTTTTATGAGGTGAGCACACCGATTATACCTAATGTTCTAATAGATATCACAGAGGTAATGTCCAAGAAGGAAGCCGCTACCCGAGCATATGAAAGCCAAATGCATGTAGTGGACTATTTTGAT
>JAUILM010000888.1 GCA_030432855.1 Bacteroidia bacterium | reverse complement strand
TCGACTTAATGGCCTCGGATTGGCTGCACTTCAATTCGATAGATTTTCACCCTGAGCGTGATGAAATCATGGTGAGCAGTCGACATTATAATGAGATCTGGATTATCGATCACAGCACCACCGCACAGGAAGCATCTGGCAGTACAGGTGGTGCTTCTGGTCAGGGAGGTGATATTTTATATCGGTGGGGAAATCCGGCGGCCTATGGGCAGGGAGGTTTCATGGATCGGAAGTTATTTTTTCAACATGACGCGCAATGGCTGTCCTCGGCTGAGGTACTCATTTTTAATAACGATGCCGGAATCCCGGAAAATCGATCATTCTCTTCGATAATAATTCTAGATTTACCCCTTTCTGGGGAAGGTGATTATACCTTTGATCAAGGTACCTTTGGACCATCAGCGGCTTCCTGGACGTATGCGGCAGATCCCCCTGAGTATTTTTACTCTAATATTCTCTCAGGAGTACAAAGACTGGAAAATGGACATACCCTCATTTGTGAAGGTATCACAGGTCGTTTCTTCGAAATAGACAATGCAGGTGATGTTGTCTGGGAATATATCAATCCGGTCGGTATCGATGGGCCGGTTGCACAAGGAGAAAATCCCCGAGAAAATACAGTCTTTAAATGCCAGAAATATCCAATGGATTTTGCCGGCTTTCAGGATCGTGACCTGGCTCCAGGCCATGTTATCGAAATTACAGATAGACCGTATTGTGATTTTGTAACAAATATTCCGCAGGTAAAAAAATCACCAGTGTCTCTATCTATTATTCCTAATCCTGCCAAAGAAGAGTGTAGGGTTGAACTCTCACATCTTGAGGGGATGGCTGACTTTGTGCTGCATGATATTTACGGTCGCGAAGTTTTCAGACAAGAGGATATAACTCAAGACGGGATGGTGCAATTGCACAACATGCAGGAAGGTATATATATCGCCACATTAATCATTGACAATGCGATATATGCGAGCACACGACTAGTGGTTTATTAATTTTTCTCTTAGTCAAAGACAGTAAGGTGATCAAATTACTATATGTAATATTATCTTCTCGATAACTTTTGCGATTACTTTTAAATCAGCAGATGAAAAAAGGTGCTCTTTGGTGGATCATGTGCACTGGCCATTACAATAATCTTGTTTTGTCGAACCGTGAATTTGAAGATTTCATCTTGACGCGGAAAGCAAATGGGCCTAAGTATCAAGAGTCTGAAGTCCTTAGTTTATTTAGACATTTTCCCGGATAACTTTTGCTGAAGTGAAGAGTCCTCGTATACTGCGAAAACTATGAATCCATCGTATTTCTAGGAGTAGGACGTCAGATTCAAAGTGACCCTGAGAGAAAGTTGGCATGTTTCGCAAGGTAAAATTTATAGCTCATAAGTTTTACAATCACAGGTATGGAAAGAGACGCGTACAGAGAGCCTTATTTTCTTACTGAAGTAATTAGCGGATGATATAATTCTTTACATTGTAGACAAATTTACGGTATACAAGAGTTTCAACAAGAAAATCCAGCGATTATGCCTACTTTCCAGCTCGGGACGATCAAAACGAGGCAGAATTCCCCTAAACTCTGGACCAAGATGAGAAATCGTCACCTCTGAATCTGACTAGACCTTTGCTTCTTTCGGGCGATGCGAAAGAAGGCCCCACGCAGTGGACCTTTCGATACATCCAAGACAAACCTCAGAAAAAAGAAAAGGAACAAAGTACGCCAGAGCGAGACAAATCAATGTATTTATTTATTTATTCTTTGACCTTTTTAAGAAAATTGAGTGACTGCCTTAGAGTAAAATGCTTCCCTTTCAAATCATCTTTTTCGGTGGCTATTCTTAGGAGTCTCTCAAATAATAATATAGCATCTAACATAACTCTCTAATTGTAACCTGGAGTCATATCTTTGTCTATTTGAAGAAGTGCCAGAATTGCGTACAATATTGGAATCCAACCTTTACCATTTGTTTATTTCTCAAGCTGGACAAGGCAGAACTTGGAACTGTTTGTAGTAAGGTCGATACTTTCGATTAAATAGGGCTTGCCTTTTCTCAGCTTTTTGAGAGAAATGATAGATCGCAATTGCGAGGTGGGTATCGACTCTATCAATCTTTTATTCTTAAAAACATGTATGATCTTGTTGGGATTGTCGCCATGGACGATCATGTTTTCTCCGGAGAGATGAATAATGGGAGCAGTTTCTCTGGTTGACGATAAATCTTCAGGATTGAGATGATGGCCACGGATCGTTAACTTGTAAGCGATTTCCTGACCATCCTTATTTGCAATCAATACTTCTCCTTTTGTGAGTTCTTCGGGCATCAAGATCTTTACAGGGATCTCTACGGTTTCTCGGGGGTCAATGAGTATTTTTGAGGGTATTTGAATGATTTCTGCATTAGATTGAAATGTCAAAGTAATGGGAAAATTGACCAGAGATTCAATTCTAATATTTCTAGTGAGTGTACTACCAATTCGCCCTTCAATAAGGTCAAATCTTCGATCAAAAGCAATTGATTTATCAAATGCCATAAGTATGGGTAATGGAC
>JAUILM010000887.1 GCA_030432855.1 Bacteroidia bacterium | reverse complement strand
TCATGAGACCCAGTCAATCGATAAGTTTAGCTATGGTGTTTCTGACCGAGGTGCTTCTATCCGTATTCCAATTGCTACAGTTGAAAATGGCTGGAAAGGTTGGTTGGAAGACAGAAGACCTGCATCTAATGCAGATCCTTACAAAGTAGCATCCGTTATTATTGAGACTGTAAAAGGTGCTTAACAGATAAGACTTAGTATCATCTTAATTTATATACCGCTATACATTATTAATGTGTAGCGGTTTTTTTATTTTAGGAAGGTCATACTTCCCCTCGTATGAACCATCTAATCTGCACGATTACCCTCTTCCTATGCTGTCTACTGGCATCACCTATGCTGCTGGTAGGTCAGGACCTATTGGATGGCACTACTCCACGTATTGCAGACCAGATCCAAAGCTTACTGGAAGATCTTGACGAAGAGTCGGACTTTGATTTTAATACTTTGACGGAAATACTGACAAATCGACTGATTAACCCTCTCGATATTAATGAAGCCTCTGAGGAAGAATTGACGGAACTACTTTTCCTCTCTGACATCCAAATAAACGCCCTTCTTAAGCACCGCTCCAGTCTGGGTGACCTGTTAGACCTGCATGAATTGCAGTCAGTGCCCTATTGGGATCTTCAGACCGTTCGTGAAGCCCTGCCATTCTTTACCGTTGATAAGAAGCATACAGAAGTCCCGGCTTTACTTCAAATGCTGGGTAATGGTAGAAATGAGACATACCTGCGATGGTCCCGAATTCTTCAGGAGAAAAAAGGGTTCATTGCCAAAGATTCAACAGGCCCCCCGTATATCGGATCACCCGATAAATTATACCTAAGATATCGTCATCACTACTATCAAAACCTAAGCTATGGGATCACTATGGAAAAGGATCCGGGAGAAAGTCTACCCGGTAGCAATAAGCAGGGATTTGATTTCTATAGCTACCATTTGTACATCAGGGACTTAAATCCCAGATTGACAACATTGGCCATAGGTGATTTTTCTGCCAGCATGGGTCAGGGCCTGATCATGCACTCTGGTTTTGGACGAGGTAAAAGTAGTTTTGTCACGGGTATTAAGAAAGGAGGTAAAACGCTGAGGCCCTACACCTCTGTCAATGAGTACAATTTTTTAAGGGGAGTTGGAGCTCAACTGGACTACAGTCCTATACACATTACCATTTTTGGAAGCAGTAAAAAAATTGATGCAAATATCGTCGAGTCTCATAATGATGCGGAATTGGCATTCTCTTCGATTCAACAATCCGGACTACACAGAACTGAGTCTGAACGGCAGGACAAAAAAAGTATTCGCCAAAGTACTCTTGGAGCCTCCATCAATTATAAAGAGAACAAGTTATCACTTTCTCTAAATGCATTACACAATCATTTTTCAGGAATTTTTGAACGATCTCCTCAACTGTATAATAAATTCTACTTCCAGGGATCAACACTCAATAATGTAAGCGTTGACTATGATTATTCAATCCGCAACTTCCTGCTCTTTGGCGAGCTTGCGACAAGTTCAAATGGCGGCATAGCCTTGACCCATGGTGTAATGGCAGGTCTTTCCTCTACCGTGGACTTAGCCGTTCTCTATCGAAATATAAATGCCAAATACCAGACCATTTTAGGAAATGCATTCACCGAATCATCAACCGTAAATAATGAAAGAGGCTTGTACATAGGTACAGACATCCGGTTAAGTAACCACTGGAAGCTTAGTTCTTATTTCGACAGGTGGCATCATCCCTGGGTAAGATTCTCAGCTGATGCTCCCAGCAAGGGCCGAGAATATTTCCTGCGATTAACGTATCACGTAAAGAGAAAAACAACGGCCTACATCCAGATTAGAAATGAACATAAAGGTATCAATAGTATTGAAGAAGGAAGACCCGGCAAATCAATTCACTTTCGGACCCGAAGAAATATTCGACTTCAATTTAATCACAAAATCAATAGCTATCTTGAGTGGAGAAATCGTCTGGAGTTTTCCCATGTAGCACATTCTGATCAAACATCCAGCGGCATGTTGATATATCAGGACCTGCTGTTTCGTAAATTAAATACGCCTTATTCATTCAGCACCAGGCTGGCCTATTTCTCTACAGAAGACTATCAATCAAGGATTTATGCCTACGAGAATGATCTGCTGTACCAGTTTTCGATACCTGCCTTTTATGGACAGGGACTACGATATTATCTTAATTTCCGATATCGTATGAGCAACCTGACCTTTGAAATCAGATGGAGTCAAACGCTATACAGAAATCAATCTACAATAAGTACTGGCAATGAGGAAATCGCAGGCAATATAAGAAGCGAATTAAAATTTCAGCTTCGCTACATCCTGGATGGTCAATAAATAATTATTAATCCTTGAGCAGATGAAAAGCATCTACCGCCTGCTCACTTTCAGTGTAAAAAAGCGCACGGGGATCAACATCTCGCCGTGCAAGTTCTTCAACATATGCATCAGGCAACATTTTTTCAAGCACAGGAAAGACAACTAGGACAGCAAACACAATGGCGAAAATCCAAAGCGAAAAATACATTCTTCCTTT
>JAUILM010000886.1 GCA_030432855.1 Bacteroidia bacterium | reverse complement strand
GGGACTGGACGGTGAAGTGCATTATGCACTGGAGGGGAGTGTCTTCATTGCCGGAGCTGCGGTTCAGTGGCTACGTGATAGTCTGACGTTCTTTAAAGATGCGCGCGAATCGGAGGCACTTGCCACATCCGCTAATCCCGATCATGATGTATATGTTGTTCCTGCTTTTGCCGGAATGGGAGCACCTTACTGGGATATGTATGCTCGGGGTGCCATATTTGGCCTTACACGTGATGCCGGAAAAGCTGAGATTACCCAGGCTACCCTACAGTCCCTTGCATTTCAAACACGTGATATCCTCGAAGCCATGCAGAAAGATAGTGGGATAGAACTCGAGCAGTTGAATGTAGATGGTGGTGCAACCGCCAATGCATACCTAATGCAATTTCAGGCAGATATCTTAGGTACGCCCGTAGAACGCCCCAAGGTGGTCGAAACGACAGCGATGGGTGCTGCATTTTTAGCAGGATTGGCCGTTGATTTCTGGTCAAAAGAAGATATTGCGACGGTAAGAGCCATCGATCACGTATTTCAACCTCAAATGAATGATGATGAACGCAAGCGTCGGTACGATGGTTGGATCAAAGCGGTAAAAAGAACATTAGGATGGGCAAAGGATTAGCATTTTCATCAAAAGATCGTACCTCCCTAATTGAAAAAATGGGCAGTAGCCAGTATGATTTGATCGTCATTGGAGGGGGAATCACAGGGGTTGGAATAGCTCTGGATGCAGTGACCCGTGGAATGACTGTCTGCCTGGTGGAAAAGGGGGATTTTGCTTCGGGCACCAGTGGCAAATCCACGAAGCTAATTCATGGTGGCCTTCGGTATTTAAAGCAATTTGAGTTTAACCTGGTAAAGGAAGTGGGAAGGGAACGAGCCATTCTTCATGACCTGGCTCCCCATATCGTGGTGCCAGAAAAAATGGTACTCCCTCTCATAAAGGGTGGTTCATTGGGACGCGTGATGACTTCCATTGGCCTTTATATATACGACTTCCTCGCTGATGTAGAAGGAGAAGATAAACGGAGAATGCTGGATAAGGAAGAAGTGCTCGAAATCGAACCTTTGCTTCCCTCTGATAAGCTGTTGGGAGGAAGTATCTATGCCGAGTATCGAACGGATGATGCCAGGCTGACCATTGAAGTGGCGAAAACGGCGCACGACAAAGGCGCCGATCTGATAAACTACACAAGTTGCGAGGGGTTTGAATATGCCGACGATAAGATCAGCGGAATTACCTGTACAGATCACATCACCGACCGAGAGTTTACTGTCAGAGGCAATGTAGTGGTAAATGCTACAGGGCCATGGGTGGATGAGTTGCGTAGCAAAGATGAGACAGTGACAGGTAAGAGATTATATCTCACCAAAGGGGTGCATATAGTGGTGTCGCGTGATCGATTCCCAGTACAGCATTCTCTCTATTTTGATGTGCCTGGCGATAATCGTATGATTTTCGCAATTCCCCGATTGGGAGTCACTTACATTGGTACGACAGATACCTACTACAATAGTGATAAGAATAATATTAGTGTGGAAGATGAAGACGTCGAGTACCTGCTCAATGCTGTGAATCTTACCTTCCCGGACCTTCATCTAAAGTCCGAAGAGATCATTTCCAGTTGGGCCGGTGTCCGTCCACTAATTTATGAGGATGGAAAATCCGCTAGTGAGATCTCACGCAAGGATGAAATCTTCGAGACTGCCCGGGGACTTATTAGTATTGCAGGCGGAAAACTTACAGGTTATCGTAAGATGGCAGAGCGCGTGGTGGATTTGGTGGCTAAAAAGATGCCAGATAAATCACTCGAACCAGTCCAGACTGAATCGATACATCTTACCGACCCATTCTTCGCAAGCGACAGACAAGTGAGGGAAGAAACCTCGAAGCTAGAGAAAGCTATTATCGAGGAGGGGTTGGCAGGTTTATATGCCTCCTACCTGATACATAATTATGGTCCGGCTGTATGGGAGATCTGGCAGGCCGCTCTGGCCATTGATGAAGATCGATCGATCGAGGAAAAATTGATTTTAGCAGAGTTGGACCACTGTTTTAGCCGGGAGATGATGTTAAAACCATTGGATTTCATCGTACGTCGGACAGGAAGAATTTATTTTTTGCCAGAAAGTGTCACTTTGGTGAAACAGATTATTTTTCCGTACTTTCAAAATAGAATGAATTGGACTGCCCCTGAGCTGCAGGAGAATCATGAAACATGGGACCAAATGGTACAATCTCTGCATCATTTCACCTAAGTCAGATATCCCGATAGTCAGGAGTGACCAAATGAATAGGAACATTGACACCCACAGCAATAGATCAGCGGGATTTCAGAAAATTGTTTGACGAGCACTACAATTTGCTCTGCAACTATCTGAATAAACATTCTCGGGACTGGGACTTGAGTCAGGAGATTGCTCAAAAGACGTTTGTCAAACTGTGGGAAAAACGAAACGAAATCTCGATCAATAGCTCTTTGAAGAGCTACCTTTTTCAATCAGCTCGCAATACCTTAATTGATCATTATCGATCTGCCAAGAGCGCCTCACACCATG
>JAUILM010000885.1 GCA_030432855.1 Bacteroidia bacterium | reverse complement strand
GGTATATCAGCAAACAAGATTTTCATGTCTTCCACTGTGTCAATGGCAACTCCTGCTTTCCCGATGTCACCCTGGACCCTGGGGTGATCGGAGTCATAACCTCTGTGCGTAGCCAGATCAAAAGCAACCGAAAGTCCTTTTTGCCCCCCGGCCAGGTTCCGTTTATAGAAGGCATTGCTTTCTTCTGCCGTGGAGAATCCTGCATATTGACGGATAGTCCATGCACGGGTGGTGTACATCGTGGCATACGGCCCACGTAGATAAGGATAGACTCCGGGATAGGGAGGAATGGTCTTGTCATAGACGGTCTCGTGCTTGTTGAGTGAGGACCGGTATTTGCTCAAATCCAAAGGATCAAATGACATGCACTCAAGATACTGGATTTTAAGTTGCCGTAAGACGGATAATCAAGGCAACCTATGCCTGCTGAGCCTCGTAATGGAGGATGGTTGCCTGCTCAGGATGTAAATATTTCTTTGCCGCAGCGAGCATTTCACGACCTTCAATGGCCTGATAGATATCCAGTTCCTTATTGATTAGGTCGGGAGTACCTATGTAAGTATAGTAGCTAAGGTTTATGGCCTTGTTTAGTGTACTCATTTCAGAAAAAACCATCGTTGATTCCAACGTATTCTTGAGCTTTTCCATGGCTCTCTCATCCACTCCTTGAATATAAATCGATTGCAAAAGTTCCCATATTCTTTTAGTGGCTTCATCCAAAGATATGCCGGGAGCCAGTCGTCCCTCGATCACAAACAGACCGGTATCGATAGTGCCAGTGATGTAGGCATCGACATTAGAAAGGATTTGGAGTTCTTTCACTAGTCTACGGTACAGCAGCGAGGAGCGTCCCATCGCCAGAAGGTCTGAAAACATATCCAGAGCATAATAATCAGGGTGGGTACGGTCAGGCATGGGGAAGGCTATGTGAAATGCGGAGACCGGCACCTGTGCTGGAAGGTGTATAAGAGAAGGAGTATAATCGTCCAGGGAGAAATCGAATTTTGAAATAGATCCCGGAGTTCCATTCATTTGACCGAATGTCTCACCTAACAGATCTTCGGCCTGATGTGGGTCAAAGTTTCCGGAGAGCGTAATGGCGCTGTGCCTGATGTGATAATGATGTTGTTTGAATTGCAAAATATCGTCCAACGTAATATTTGCAATTTCTTCAGCGCTGATCCCAATGGTTGGCCATCGATAGGGATGCTTCTTGTAGATTGCCGGTAGCAGGTGGTGCCAGCTATCACCATAAGGTATATTAAGGCAGGTTTCATACAATTCTTCAGTCACCACCTGCTGTTGGATATCAAAAGCTTCCTGGCTGATATGTAAATTGGCAAGCCGATCAGCGTCAACCCATATAAGTGTATCTAAGTTAGAGGCAGGACCATAGCAGTAGTAATTTGCGTAGTCATTGTTAGTGAAAGCATTGTTTTCTCCACCTGCCAACTGTAAAGGTCGGTCATAGTCAGGCACGAGGGGTGTTCCACTAAACATAAGATGCTCCAGAAGGTGTGCTAACCCAGACTTATGTTCAGGATCAAATTTTGATCCGGCCGGAAATAACACATTGAAAGCGACCAGCGGGGTATCGGTATCCTGATGAAGGATGACCTTCGTGCCATTGTCCAGTGTAATAGTATCAAATGCAATCATGACTACTTCAAAGGCTGTAAATGTAAGATTGTTTTGCAATCAAACTGACTAGCGAAAACAGAGAGGTGCTATTCTTTGTTTAACCCGTATTTGGTTAGATACCTTTTCTGTATTTTTGCCCCGCATATTGAAACGGGCCGGGAATATACGAAGGCATATTAACGTTATCGATATGTTTAGGATTTATCGTTCTTCAAAATTTTGAAAAAATAATATGAGTACTACAACAGAAAAATTGGCTTATAAAGTAAAAGATATTTCACTGGCTGACTGGGGAAGACGTGAAATCGAACTGGCTGAGGCCGAGATGCCAGGATTAATGTCATTGAGAAAGGAGTATGGAGATTCCAAACCCCTGAAAGGTGCCCGGATCGCCGGTTGTTTACACATGACAATCCAAACTGCTGTACTCATTGAAACTCTTCAGGAGTTAGGTGCCGATGTGACCTGGTCATCCTGCAACATTTTCTCTACTCAGGATCATGCTGCAGCAGCCATAGCAGCGGCCGGAGTACCTGTCTATGCATGGAAGGGAATGAACGAAGAAGAATTTGATTGGTGTATTGAGCAGACACTTTTCGCTTTCAAAGACGGAAAGCCATTGAATATGATTTTGGATGATGGTGGTGATCTTACCAATATGGTTCTTGATCGTTATCCGGAACTGGTAGCCGATATCAAGGGACTCAGCGAAGAAACAACGACCGGCGTACATCGTCTCTATGAGCGCATGAAAAATGGTACCCTACCCATGCCCGCTATCAATGTTAATGACTCAGTGACCAAGTCAAAATTTGACAATAAATATGGTTGTAAAGAATCCTGTGTGGATGCTATCAGAAGAGCTACAGATGTGATGATGGCTGGAAAGGTAGCTGTCGTGGCTGGATATGGTGATGTTG
>JAUILM010000884.1 GCA_030432855.1 Bacteroidia bacterium | reverse complement strand
AAAGACATCCCGGCCAAAATACCCACTCAGGTATATATGGTCTTTCTCTCCTATTTTATAATTGACTTTAGCATTTAGATCATAAAAACTGTATGCCGGAATGGGGTTATAGTCTTCCTTATCCTTATTAGCACGATTAACTGCATTTGTGAACAGGTCCACATAGGTACGTCGACCAGAGACAATAAAAGAGCCTTCATCTTCAACAATCGGTCCTTCAAGAGTGAGACGGGATGAGATGAGTCCAATACCTCCAGCACCTGAAAACTTTCGATTATTTCCCTCGTTGAGTTTGACATCAATGACTGATGACAGTCGTCCTCCATATTCAGAGGGAAAACCTCCCTTATATACTTTGACATCTTTAATAGCATCTGCATTGAAGGTGCTAAAGAAACCAAAGAGGTGGCTGGCATTATATACTATGGCCTCATCCAGAATAATCAAATTCTGGTCTGCTCCTCCTCCTCTTACAAATAGTCCACTGCTACCTTCTGATCCTGACGAAACACCGGGTTTTAGTTGGATAGTTTTAATAATATCTACTTCACCAAAAAGAGCGGGTAAGATCTTCGCGTCACGAGCATTAATAGCTTCGACACTCATTTCAGTAGAATTGACCCGCTCACGATAGGATGAGGCACTTACTACTACCTCATCCAGCTCTACATCATCTGTGCCTAACTCGACATTCAACTGGGTGTCCTGCTTTCCTAAAAGGCGAACGGCCTTATCTACATATCCCACATAACTAACAGCAATCGTAATTGAATCGTCACTCACTGGCAGCTGAATAGAATAGAAACCATACCCATTCGTAGTGGTACCCGTTGATAATTGATCTACCCGGATGGTGGCACCAATCAGCGTTTCACCTGTTGATGCATCGACCACTTTACCACTCAACTGAAAGGTACTCTGACCGGAAGCGAATGATAACAACGAAAAACCAAACAATAAAAACAGAAACAATCTGCACATATTGACTTGATATTTACTCAGTTCTTATCTTCAACTCGAAAGATATGGTTCTTATTCTGAGGTCTTCAAAATTCACTGAGACTTCCGCCGGACGCGATCTATAATTTAGCGATCTTAATTTGCGTCAATAATTTTGCCTGAACCGGAAACACTGGAGTCGATGGCCGGATCCCCTTTGAAATATACATCGCCACTACCACTCACACGCACATCGAGGATATCATTTACATATACTTCAGCATTGCCGCTACCACTGATCACAATATTTGCTCTATCAACCGGCATCAGAAAAGCGTGCAAATCACCAGATCCGGACACCCTGAAATCAAGATCATTAGCAACACCTTCCAGTAGCATGTCTCCTGACCCTGAAATCGTAGCTTTCACATCATCAGCATCCAGTAAAAGATCCATATCACCTGAGCCGGAAATGGAAAGATCAATGTCATTAATAGCAAAAACATCCTCCGTTTTTATACTTCCAGAGCCTGAAATTGATAAAGCGGTTAGATCAGGCACCGTGATAAATATTTCAATGGGATCATATTTTCGGATGCAACGATCATTATCAATCTTCAAATAATTATTTCTCACTCTAAAATCCAGTTCATCCAGGATATTTGCCTGGGCATAAACCGTCGCCATAAATTCATCTCCCTGTGTGAGATATACATCTGCATCCATGTGCAATCTAATCTCATCAAAATCGCTAAGTGTAAAAGTCTCTGAAATAACTTCTCCCCTTCCATGTTCACAATCAAAGACATCATCCAGTACACAACTTTGCGTAGTCAACATTACCAGCAGAGCCAACATTAATATTATTCCCTTATTCATGATTACTTTTTTTATTATCCAAAAAAATGTTGAGGCATTTTCTTCAAACAACAATTAATTATCAAAATCGGTATTCGTTCTATTTGCATTTCCTTTACCAAACCAGCCGAATCTAAGTGTAATTTGTCCTGAGA
Organism: Bacteroidia bacterium; assembly: GCA_030432855.1. GTDB lineage: Bacteria > Bacteroidota > Bacteroidia > Chitinophagales > Saprospiraceae > JABDMH01. The sequence goes on along the minus strand of JAUILM010000884.1, from coordinate 611 downwards.
GACTACTAAAATCTTTATTGCTATATCCTTCGAATTGATCCACATCAGACACCATTCTATACCCAATGGAACCTGCCAGTCTAAAAAACCGGGTAAGGTTCAATTCGAGGCCAACTTCAGGAGTAAAAACAAATACAGAATCACCCTCTGCACTTATACCAAATGGGCTATCCCGGATATCAGCAAAACCCCATCCAATTTTGGCCGAAGTATAGGGATGAAATATCCGGAAACTATTCGGTGTATATCCCAGCCAGAGACCGCCATGCGCTAACTCCATACGAAAGTCATTTCGGTCGATATTATATTGTAGGTGCTCAAGGCTGCCTACGCCGTAGGCACCTATAAAGAAATTATCAATCACAACGGCGCCACCACCCCCCATTGAGGTCGTAAAATCACCTTTTATGTTGCTAAATTCAATAATGGGACTACCAAAGCCACCTATGACCCGAGACTTGGAAAAAAGTGTCTCATGCTGTGCAGACAATTGAAAAACTGACAGCCATAATCCGACAAATAATAATATTTTCTTCATCATTTTTTTGATTTAATTCAAGTTAATTTCAGACAAAAGAATCCCACTCCACTTGTGTTACACAAGCGAGCAT